>CAYZKM010000161.1:0-8879 GCA_964478525.1 uncultured Bifidobacterium sp. | reverse complement strand
ATGATGTTCCAGATGGGCGGCGTCGGGCCGATGTTCGGCCAGTACAACCACTTCGCCAACTACGCGGTCGAGAAGATCCCCTATGCCATCGACCGCTATACCAACGAGGTCGCCCGCCTGCACCGGGTGCTGGACAAGCGCCTGGCCGAGGCGGCCTTCCTGGCGGGCGGCGAGTACAGCATGGCCGACATCATCACCTTCCCCTGGATCAGGAACCCGGAGCGGCGGAACATCGACCTGTCCGCCTATCCGCATGTGAAACGATGGCACGACGCGATCGCCGCCCGCCCGGCGGTGCAGCGGGGCGTCGCCGTGCTGGCCGAGAACCAGCGCAAGGGCGGCATGACGGACGCCGAGCGGGAGGTGATGTTCGGCAAGACGCAGTTCGCGGCGCGCTGACGCAGGCAGGATGCACGGATCGACCCGGGAATTGTGTGGTCTTTCCGTGCGTGACTGTCGCCGATGTCAGGGATTTGTAAGGATTTGCATGCCATACCAGCGGTCCAAGGACACCGCCGGACCATGTCATCCCGAACCTTCAGCCCGTGTGCCATGTTCTTCGCCCGCCCCGGCCGGCGGTCGCGCGGGCGTCTGATGGCCGCGGAACTGCCCCGCCGGCAGCGCATCCTGTCCGTCCTGATCGCCGTCTTCCTCGTCCTGGCCGCGGCCGATGCGTCCCGCCTGATCGCGCGTCCTGACCTGGGGGGGGACCCGGGGGCGCGATACAACGCGGCGTCGTATCTGAACGAAGCCGTCGCCGAGTCCGGCCGGCTGGAAGCCCTGGCCGCCGCGTTCGTCGCCGCCGGTCCCCGGGGCGACGTCGTGCCTCTGCGCGATGCGCTGGGCCGCACCGCCGACCGGTTGAACGCCCTGGCGACCGAGCGGATCCAGGCGCTGACCGGGCCCGTGCCCCGGCTGGTCGCGGTGCGGGAACAGCTGGATGCGCTGGTGCAGGGCAACCCGACCGCCGCGTCCGTGGCGCCGGTGATCGCCGAGCTGCGGGAGCTGAACCGCGCGCTGACGCGCCTGGCGAGCCTGGCCTATGCCGAGGCGCAGGGCGCGGCGGTGACCAGCCTGCATCATCTGGAGCGCGACCATTGGATGCTGGCCGGCATCCTGATCGCCCTGATCGGGTGCAGCTTCGCCCTGAATTTCCTGCTGACCCGCCAGAATGCCATGCTGGTCGCCGCTCGGCGGGAGGTCGACGCCCTGGTGTCGAACCTGACCGCGACCACCGCGCAGCTGGCCCGCGCCAACGAGGTGGCGCAGGACGCGATGGCCGAGGTGCGCCAGCATAACGACCGGTTCGACGCGGCGCTGAACAACATGTCCCAGGCCCTGTGCATGGTCGACGGGTCGCAGCGCGTGATCATCGCCAACGACCGGTTCCCCGCGCTGTTCGGCCTTCCACCCGATGCCGCACGCCCCGGCCGCCTGATGATCGACCTGTTCCGCGGGGCGCGCATGGCCGACCGGGTCGATCCGGCGCTGGTCGACGCCGTCGAGACCGCGCAGCAGGACCTGATCGACCGGCGCGTCGCCGGCGGCTTCACCCGCGAGAGCGAGCATGGCCAGGCCCTGACCGTGTCGCACCAGCCGATGGGCGATGGCGGCTGGGTCGCGACCTACGAAGATGTGACCAGCCGGCGCACTGCCGAGACCCGCATCCAGTTCCTGGCTCGCCACGACGCGCTGACCGGGCTGCCGAACCGGCTGATGCTGCATGAACAGCTGCGCGTGCTGCTGGCCCCCGGCGGACGCGGCGGGCGCGGGCTGGCGGTGCTGACGCTGAACCTCGACAGTTTCCAGACCGTCAACGACGCCCTGGGCTACCAGGGCGGCGACAAGGTTCTGCGCGGGGTCGGCGAACGGCTGCGCCTGTGCCTGCGCGCCGGCGACTTCGTGGCGCGGACCGGCAGCGATGAGTTCGTGATCCTGCGCATCGCCGATGACCACCCCGCCGACGCCGAGATCCTGGCGCGGCGGGTGCGCGACAGCCTGGCGCAGCCCTTCGACGTCGACGGCCAGACCGCCGTCATCAGTGCCAGCATCGGCATTGCGATCGCCTCGGACCCGCTGATCGCGCCGGAGCCGCTGCTGCAGCGGGCCGACGTCGCCCTGTCGCTGGCCCGCACCGATGGCGGCGGCAGCTACCGCTTCTTCGAGCCGGAGATGGATGCCTCGGTCCGCGCCATGCGCCTGATGGAGCTGGACCTGCGCCAGGCGCTGGACCGCAAGGAGCTGGTCCTGTTCTACCAGCCGATCATCGATATCGGCACGGGCAAGGTCTGCGGGTTCGAGGCGCTGTTGCGCTGGCACCGCCCTGGCCACGGCCCGGTCTCGCCCGAAGCCTTCATCACGATGGCCGAGGAGCTGGGGCTGATCGTGCCGATCGGGGCCTGGGTCGTGCACCAGGCGTGCCGCGATGCCGTGACCTGGCCGGACCATCTGCGCGTGGCCGTGAACCTGTCGGCGGTGCAGTTCGGTGGCCCGACCCTGTTCGCCACGGTCGAGAACGCGCTGAAGGAGTCTGGCCTGCCGGCCCGCAACCTGGAGCTGGAGATCACCGAAACCGCCCTGCTGACCGGCGATGCCGACGTGATCGCGACGCTGAACCGGCTGCGCGCCCTGGGGCTGCGCATCGCGCTGGACGATTTCGGAACGGGCTACTCGTCGTTGAGCTACCTGCTGCGGTTCCCGTTCGACAAGCTGAAGATCGACCAGTCCTTCGTGCGGGACATGGGCACGCGGGCGGATTGCCGAGCGATCGTGCACTCGGTGGCGGAGCTGGCGCAGACGCTGGGGATCAGGACGACGGCCGAGGGGGTGGAGACGCCCGAGCAACTGGAACTGGTGCGGGAAGCCGGCTGTTCCGAGGTGCAGGGCTATTATTTCGACCGGCCGAAATCGGCGTCGGATATCCGGCGGTGGTTCACGAACGAGGTATAGCGGCCGGGTCCCGAAGCCATGGGTGGTGTGCCCCGGCGCACCGTGGCACACCCTCCCCGGCCTGGCGCCCCTACTTGCGGGACGGCTTCACCTCGACCGGGGTCCGCACCGCCTGGTGGTATTCGCGGTTCGGCATCATGTCGGTGGCCGATGCCATGCGGTTGGACAGGTTGAAGAACGCGACCGTCTCGGACAGGTCGAAGACGTCCTCGTTCGTCAGCCCGGCCCCGCGCAGCCCGTCGCGGTCGGCGTCGTCGACCAGATAGGGCGTGGTCGTCATCTTCCACGCGAAGTCCAGCATTGCCCGCTGCCGCGCATCCAGGTGCGCGACGCGGTAGTTCAGGGCCATCATCTCGCCAAGCTCCGGGTCGCCCGACAATTGCCGGACGGCGGCGCCGTGGGCGACCAGGCAGTAATAGCAACGGTTGGCGGACGATACGACGACGGCCACCATCTCGCGCTCCAGCTTCGACAGGCCGGATGGGGCCAGCATGATGTCGTTGTACATCGCCATGAAGTTGCGCAGCCGCTGCGGCTTCAGGCTGTAGGTGCTGAAGACGTTGGGCACGAAGCCCAGCTTCTCCTGGCATTTCTGCCAGATCACCTTCAGGTCGTCGTCCAGCTCGGCCGCATCGGGCACGCCAAGCTTCGAGATATGGTCGGGCTGGGGCATAGGATCAGTCCAGGACTTCGGGGTTCACGGCGTTGCCCTTGTTGGGCGTGCCGTCCAGCACGCTCAGGATGTTCTGCGCGGTCACCAGCGACATCGCGGCCATCGCCTCGACCGTCACGCCGGCCATGTGCGGTGACGAGATAACGGTGTCCAGCTTCAGCAGCGGATGGTCGATCGGCGCCGGTTCGTCCTCGAACACATCCAGCCCCGCACCGGCGATGTGGCCGGACGTCAGGGCGGCGTGCAGCGCCTTCTCGTCGATGATGCCGCCGCGGGCCGTGTTGACGATGAACGCGCCCTGCTTCATCCGGTTGAAGCGGCCGGCGTTGAACATGCCGATCGTCTCGGGGTTCTTCGGGCAGTGGATGCAGACGATGTCCACGCCGGGCAGCACGGCATCGATGTCGGCCACCGGCTTGTAGCCCGCCGCGGTGATCGCGGCCTGGTCGACATAGGGGTCGTGGATCAGCACGTTCATGTCGAACGCGGCGCAGCGGCGGGCGCTGCGGGTGCCGATGCGGCCGAAGCCGACGATCAGCACGGTCTTGCCCGACAGTTCCATCGGCGGGGCCTTGTGGCGGTCGTTCCACTTGCCGTCGCGCACCAGCGCGTCCATGTGCCGGTTCATCTTGGCCAGGGCGATGATCAGGTGGAACGCCTGTTCGGCGACCGAGGTCGAGTTGGCGGTGCCGGCGGTCATCAGCGGCACCCGGCGCGCGGTCAGGGCCGGCACTTCCACCGCGTCGAAGCCGACGCCGATGCGCGCGACGACCTGCATGGCCGGGGCGGCGTCCATCTCGGTCTTGCGGAACGGCGTGCCCGACAGGGCGATGCCGGCGCAATCGGCCAGCTGCGGCAGCAGGTCGGCCTGCGAGATGCCGGCCGGGTAGATCACCATCTCGACGTCGTCGCGGGAGCGGATCAGGTCGACGCCCGACTTCTCCATCGTATGCGGCAGCATGACCTTGCGCTTGTTGGTGGCCATAGCGGGTGTTTCCTCAAAGCTGGCGTTGCAGGTTGGCGACGTAGCCGCGATTCCACGTCGGCGCCAGATGCACCTCGTTCATCACGACATGCCTGGGCAGGCAGGCGATATAGCGGATCAGGTCGCCGCAATCCTCGGACTGGACCATCCGCGCCCGCACCTCGGGTCCCACCGGGTTGGGCCGCTTGTCCAGGATCGGGGTCGCGACCTCGCCCGGCAGGAAGACGGTGGAGCGGATGCCGTTCACGCATTCCTGCATGTTCAGCCCATGGCTCATGGCGACGATGCCGTGCTTGGCCGAGACATAGATCGGCCCGGACACCCCGCCGATGAAGCGCCCGGCCATGGATGCGGTGTGGATCAGCAGCCCGTCCTGCTGCGCCCGCATGAAGGGCAGGGCGACGGTGACGCAGTACATCGGTGCCAGCAGGTTGCCGCTGACCATGTAGTGGATGCTCTCGGGCGTCAGCTTGTCCCAGTTGCGGTCGACGATGTTGACCCCGGCGTTGTTCACCAGGATGTCCAGCCGGCCCAGCTTCTCCCTGATATAGGCGCCGACGCCCTGCACCTGCGCGGCATCGGTCAGGTCGGCCTGCTGGACATGCGCCTCGCCGGTCTGGCGGATGCGGGCGCAGACATTCTCCAGCGGGTCCAGCCGCCGGCCGGTGGCGATGATGATCGCACCCTCGGCCGCCAGGGCGAGTGCCGCGGCCTCGCCGATTCCGCTGCCCGCGCCGGTGACCCAGGCGACTTTTCCATCCAGCTTGCCCACCGGCTTTCTCCCGTCTCTGCCGGGGCGCATTCAACGGGCGGATGCCGCCGGCCGCAAGGGGCCGGTGGGCGAAGTGCCAGCGGGGGTGACGGCGGGGGTGACGGCGTGCCACGGTCGAACCCGCATCACCCAGGACCCGCGCATGCCTCGCATCGACCCCGGATGCTCGTCCGACCTGCTCGACGAACTCGCCGTCTGGGTGCGGATGGAAACGCCGACCACCGACGCCGCCGCGGTCAATCGCCTGATGGACGTGGCGCAGTCCGACCTCGCCGCGGCCGGCGCGGCGATAGAGCGGGTGCCGGGTCGTGACGGCTTCGGCGACAGCGTGGTCGCCCGCACGCCGGGGGACGGCCCGCCGGTGCTGGTCGCCGGCCATCTGGACACCGTCTGGGCGCATGGCACGCTGGACGCGATGCCCTTCGCGGTGCATGGCGACAAGGCGCACGGGCCGGGCATCTACGACATGAAGGCCGGCAGCTTCCTTGCGTTCCACGCCGTCCGCTGCATCCTGCGCCAGGCCATCCCCACCGCGCGCCCGATCGTGCTGCTGCTGACGTCGGACGAGGAGGTGGGCAGCCCGTCCACCCGCTGGCTGATCGAGCGGGAAGCGGCAAAGGCGGCCTGCGTGCTGATCCCCGAACCGGCGGGGTCGACCGGCGCCTGCGTCACCGCGCGCAAGGGGATCGGCCGGTTCACCCTGCGGGTCGACGGCGTCGGCGCCCATGCCGGCGGATCGTTCGAAAGCGGTGCCTCGGCCGTGGTGGAGCTGTCGCATCAGATCCTGGCCCTGCACGGCATGGTCGACATCGATGACGGGATCACGGTGAACGTCGCGCCGATCTGGGGCGGGTCGCGGCCGAACGTGATCTCGCCCGAGGCGGGATGCGAGGTCGATCTGCGGGTGAACTCCGCCCGCGACGGGGCGCGCATGACCGCGCGCATCCTGGCCCTGCAGGCCCGCACCGCCGGGTGCCGGGTCAGCGTCGAGGGCGGGATGAACCGCCCGCCCTATGCCGAGACGCCCGAGATCCTGGCGTTGTACAGGCGTGCCAGGGCGGTGGCGGACCGGTTGGGCATCCGCCTGCCGCGCCAGCACCGCGGCGGCGGATCGGACGGCAACTTCACCGCCGCGATGGGCATTCCCACGCTGGACGGTCTCGGCTGCCCCGGCGCCGGCGCCCATGCCCGCCACGAGCATATCCTGTGGCGGGAGCTGGCGCCCCGGGCGGCGCTGCTGGCGGGGCTGCTGGAAGGGTAGCCGGCGCCCTACCGCCCCTTCTTGATGGCCGAGGCCAGCCCGGCTTCCTTCACCGCACGGAATTCCTCGGTCAGATGCGCCAGCTGGTGCGTGTCGAAATGGGCCAGCAGGGAGTTGCGGAAGCCCTGCATGTCGAAAGCCCGGTTCAGCGATCGCTTGGTCAGCTTCAGCGCGAAAGGCGGGGCCGAGGCAATCTCATCAGCCAGCTTCATCGTCGCGGCCTCAAGCTCGGCCAGCGGCACGACGCGGTTGACCATGCCCAGGCGCAGCGCTTCCTCCATGCCCATGCGGCGGCCGGTGAACAGGAAGTCCTTGGCCGTGCGCAGCCCCATCACCCAGGGATGGATCAGCACCTCGACCGCGGCGGCGGCCAGGGTGCGGCAGACCGGGTCGGCGAAGAACGCGTCGTCGGACGCGACGATCAGGTCGCACATGTTGGCCACCATGAACCCGCCGGCGACCGCCGCGCCCTGCACCTTGGCGATGGTCGGCTTCGGGCAGTCCCAGATGCGCAGGCAATAGTCCAGATACCGCAGTTCCTCGTACGCATAGCGCTGTTCGGCGGTGAACCCGGCGCGCTTGGCCTGCGCTTCCTTCAGGTCGTGCCCGGCCGAGAAATGCGGGCCGTTGCCGCCGATGACGATGACGCGGACATTGTCGTCCTTCACCGCTTCGGCCAGCGCGGCGTCCATCTCGTCCAGCAGGGTCTGGCTTTCCGCGTTCCGGGTTTCCGGGCGGTTATGGTTGATGCGGGCGATGGCGCCCTGCACCAGGTACTCGATCTGCGTATAGGCCATTGGCGTTGTCCTCCTGCCGGCAATCTCTGTCCGCCGGGGGTGGCCGGTCAATCCGGCGCCCGCACCCGGCGCAGCACGAACAGCCCCTGCTCGCCGAACGCGTTGGCCAGGCTGGGAAAGCGCCGCCAGGGCGCGCGCTGGCCGGCATCATCGACCGCGAGCCAGCTTTCCACGGCATAGCCCTCGTCCTCGCACAGGGCGAAGAAGTCGCGGATCGTGCAGGGATGGATGTTGGGCGTCTCGTGCCAGGGCCGGTCCCAGGTCTTGGTCATCGGCATCCGCCCGGTGGACAGCAACTGCCAGCGCACCCGCCAATGGCCGAAATTGGGGAAGCTGACCACGGCGCGGGTGCCGATGCGCAGCATCTGGCGCAGCACGGCGCGCGGGCGTTCCACCGCCTGCAGCGTGCGGGACAGGACCACATAGTCGAACGCCGCGTCCGGGTAGTGCGCCAGGTCGATGTCGGCGTCGCCATGCATCACCGGCAGCCCGTGCGCCACCGCGCGCGTGACCTCGGCCATGTCGATCTCGATCCCGCGGGCGTCGCAGCCCTTGGTCTGGAACAGATGGTCGATCAGCGTGCCGTCGCCGCAGCCGATATCCAGCACGCGCGACCCCGGCGCGATCATGTCCGCGATCAGCAGCAATTCCAGCCGCATGTTCTTGGCGACGAAGCGGCTCGGGTCGTGGGTGCTCATGCCGGCAGCCCGGCATGCGTCGCGCAGCCGCGCAGGAACCCGGCCAGCGTGCGATGGAAGTCGGGCTCGTCCAGCAGGAACGCGTCGTGGCCCTTGTCGGACGGGAACTCCACGAAGCTGACATTGGCCCCGGCGCGGTTCAGCGCCCGCGCGATCGAGCGGCTTTCGGACGTGGGGAACAGCCAGTCGGACGTGAACGAGGCCAGCAGGAAGCGGGTGCGGGTGCCGCGGAAGGCGTTGGCCAGGTCGCCGTCATAATCGGCGGCCAGGTCGAAATAATCCATCGACCGCGTGATGGTCAGATAGGACGCGGGGTCGAAGCGCTGCACGAAGGTGCTGCCCTGGTGGCGCAGATAGCTCTCCACCTGGAAAATGTCGCCGAACAGGTTGATCGCCTCGGTCCCGTCCTTGGGCGCGTTCTGCAGCCGCCGGCCGAACTTCCGGGTCAGCGCTTCTTCCGACAGGTAGGTGATGTGGGCGACCATGCGCGCCACGGCCAGGCCCTGCGCCGGGACCGCGCCGGTTTCCCAGTACCGGCCCTTGTGCCAGTTCGGATCGGCGAAGATCGCCTGGCGCCCGACTTCATGGAACGCGATGTTCTGCGCCGAGTGATAGGCCGCGGTGGCGATCGGCAGGGCGGCGAACACCATGTCGGGGAACAGCGCGGCCCATTGCAGCACCTGCATCCCGCCCATCGATCCGCCCATCACGGCGAACAGGCGGGTGATGCCCAGATGGTCGACC
>CAYZKM010000160.1:0-8921 GCA_964478525.1 uncultured Bifidobacterium sp. | reverse complement strand
GCGTTCCGCGGGTTCGTCGACGATGGCCGCATCTGCCTGACCAACAACGCCGCCGGGCGAAGCCTGCGCGGTGTGGCCATCGGAAGGAAGGCTTCCCGCCCCCAGTCGGTCAGTTGCGCGGACGGGGAGGCTTCAGTCCGGAGCGAGGAACGCCGCCGTGCAATCGTCGCAGATTCCGTGAGTGACCCTCTGTGGGTCATCAGGGATCATCGTACGCTCGTCATGCTTGATCCACCCGGTTGCGCCTGCTGGGCTGCCACGCTTCCCGGCGATACGTCCGCACCATGAGCACTGCACCAGGATAGACAGTCCATTCGCGCGGGCTGGCGGTGCGTGATGGTATCCGTCCGCCGAGACGGCAGGAGAAGCATTCTGCTGGCTCCTCGTGAGTTTCTCCTGCTCAAGGTTCATGATTACGTTGACTTCCTGTCTTCGCTTCACATCGCGTGCTGCGATCGTTGCCGACCGCGACGCGATCGGAACATATTCGGTCATCTGCCTTTTTTTACCGCTGATATCACATCTTGGTCACTCAATCAGCGTTAGGTTGCGACATATTATGTAGCACAATCATAAGGTATATCGATATGAATTCTGACCTGTTTTTGCGAGCATACAGCGCAGCCAGGGCCGTGTACGGCGATCAGGAGTGGCATACGCTCCCGGCCCGTGAGCGGGTCGCGGCGCTCTACGCTGAACTGCGCCGAATTGACCGGGCGAACGCTACGACCGCAACGGCCTATCCCGGCAGGAAATCCACGGCGATCGCCTCCGTGGAAAGGTGACTTTGACCTGGTGCCGTGATCCCGGATGTATCATGCAGTACGGATCACCTCGCGTTGTGCAACGCGTCGGAATCCGTTCGCCTTGGTGTTCAATGGTGCCTACGGCGCGGGAGTATGGATAGCTCCTCGCCAGTCGGCCAGAATCTGATCCGCTCCACTTCGCCCGGAGTCAAACGCCCCTAGGCACGATCATGAAGCTCTGTCGTCCCGCGGCCTTTCGTGACATCCATGCACGGTAAACAACTCCAACTTCATGCCGACCGCTTCATCCGCCGCGTCATGGGCGCCTCCTGGCAGCGCTGCCGGGTCCACTGGATACACAACGCCCTGGCCTATGTCGGCAAGGCCCAGCAGAGCATGGTCTCGGCTGGGCTCCGCGAAGCCTTCATCCAGCCCGATCGCGCCAGCGTCAGCCATCCTGATCCGCAAATTCAGGTTCTGGCGCTCCATGTAGGGCGTGCTGACCTGCTTCGGATCGGGATCGCCTTCCACGCGGCGCTGTCCTACCCCGGTGCACTCACCGGGATTGTAACACCCCAAGGCCCCGATCCGATCGCCACACTGCAGACCGCTTGTTCAGTATCGCGCAATCGCCGTAAGCCCCCCAGAGTCATGAATGATAATATATTAAGCAGATATTCTCCGTAATAATTATTTTATACTTATTTACTATTGCATAAATGGGATTTTATACCATATGCACATGGCAGCATCGTCGCACCTATGCTTCGTCGCGTAAATCAACACACACGTTCCTTTGCGCGCGACTGCTGCACCCGCTCCAATTGACAGCGGACGAAGCGCATGATGCGGCAATTCCAAGGACACAACCATGACTGAAGCAACACCCACCCCGGCTTTGCCGGCGAGCCTGACCGGCCGCCCCACGGCCGAACAGCTGACGGCGATCCGCAACGCGCTGGACGACCTGGCGACCAGCCTGGCCGCGTGCCGCCTGGCCGTCGAGGCGGCGAAGGCCGCGCCCAGGCGGGCGAGGTATTTCGACTCGCCCGACGAGATCATCACCGCCTGGGAGGCGCACAACCTCCTGGTCGACAAGATCGTCGACGACGGATTCTACACCGCCCGCTACGCGGTCGACACCATCAAGGCGGCGCTGATCCTGCCGTAACCACGGAGGCCAATCCGCCTATCGCCGAAACCCGCTTCACAGCGGGTCGCCGGATGATATTCCGGCCTGAGACGCGCGACCTGATCGGTCGTCATCTGACGCCTTTGCTGGATTGGAACGCCATGCCGCGGTCGATCCTGCGTCCCAACCAGTTCAGCCTGCCTCTTCCACTGCCAACAGCCCCTGCGATCACCCGATCGCAGGGGCTGTTGGCGTTTGGGGGCGGCCTCGATCGTAGCATGGCGATTGACCCACCTCCCTCCTGCCAGCCATGGCCGCTGTCCATGGCATAGCCTGGGCCGAATCGTCCGGATGCGATATTGTTTGGCCTTCGCTGCCGAATCTCGTCACATGCGTGATGCACGACGCTGCTTTCAGATCGCCGCATATGACAGGTTCGTCCATGAAGGGTCCGAAGCCCCAACCGCCTCCGCGCCCGGTCAGGCTGATCGCCCTGGTCACTCCGGCTGACTTCCTGGTCGGATTGAAGGCGGCGGGGGTCGGCGCAGACCCACCCCCGGAGCTGTTGGAAGAAGCCGCCCTGACCGGGACGCGCCTGGCGCAAGGTGTGGTGTCGTCGCTGGTGGTTCCACCGATCCCGAAGATGCGCGCGTCCGTGGCAAAGGTCGTCAAGCTGGAGAAGGTGCTCAACGGGTTGATCGTCCAACTCAGCGGCGGTCCCGACGACATAGAAGGCAAGTATTTCGAGTCTCAGCAGGCCATTCAGGATTACCTGCGCGATCATGAGAGCCCGTTTCTCTTCAACCTCACGTGCCATATCGGCCGGGAAGCAGGCCACGAAGACGGAAGAGCTAAGCTGGCCGATGCTATCATGAGCCTCCAGCGCGTCGGTGCGGCTTGCGCCTCGGTGGTGGACGCACAGCGGGCGAACCTCGCGGGCGAGACCACTGCCCGCGAAGCGCCACAGATGCGAAGCCGCCAACGCGAGTTGGGCTTTGCCTTCCTGGCGTCATTTCAGGTGATGACGGGACGGGCTCCCAAGGTCTCCCGAGCCTCCGGCGGGGACAAGGTCGGCCGGCTTGGGGGCCCGTTGCTGCGTTTCATGGAGGCGATGTTCGGCCGGGTCCGCGACAATCTCCGTGCCGAGCCCACCTTGGCCGCCCTCGCCGAAGACCCAGCCCTGGCCCCGACAGCCGAGACGGTCCGGAGCTGGATGAAGATCTATAAGGCCAAGATGGAGAAGGCGACGCCCGGTAATCCCTGGCCTGACCTGGAGGAGCGAGCGGAGCCGGCGCCCTGATGGACGCCACCCGCACACCACAGCGGTGAATGGTATTTCGCCGCATCGCGTGTCGAAGCCCAAATACCATTTGGACGGGTCGGCGCTTGCCCCGCCACTGAAGGCGGATGTCGACCTTTCCGATCCGCCTCGATGCGGAATCCCAGGCGTTCCAGCCCGCCACCGACCCGATCCGGATCAGTGACGCCGGCGGCGCGCGCCATGCTGATGCGATGGAGCGCTCGGTCGCCCCATTGCTGACGCTGGTGCGTATCCTGGCGCGGCAAGCCGCCCGAGAGGTCGTCTCACCTCCTGCCGGAGACGACCATGGGTAATCCGAACGATGTTCGCTATGCGCCGACCGCTGCCCGGTTGCGGGTGGTCGGCGCCGCTGAGGAGGCCGACCTGAAGCCCCTGGCACTCATCCATGATGGCATCGACAGGGAGGGCAATCGGGCCGCAATCGACGATGTCGCCACCATGAAGGTCTACACCGTCGAGGAAGCCGCCGCGGCCCTGCGTGTGAGCACCAAGACGATTCGCCGTCGCATCAAGGCCGGCGAGATCCGCCCCCTGCCGATCGGCGGGCGATTGGTGCGGATTTCCACGGGGGAACTGCGCCGCATCCTGTCGGGTGGGGAGACGCAGGCAGACGACGATGCATCAATAGGATACGAAGTATTAGGAACAATGTAATGAAGTATTAAGCAGGTTTTCTTGTTGCCATTCTTCCTAATTGTCCAGTAGTGTCCACTCCAGTCCAGACGAGATCCCACGATGGAACAACTCAGCTTTCACACCCTTTGGGCCGAGACCTCCATGACCTTGGAGGATGTCGATGTGCGCCAGGAGGTCAGAGTGCTGGCGCGGGCGGACCGCGCCAGCACGCCGCTGCGCGAGCAGGATGAGACAACGTTTGCCGACGTCGACGCCTTCATCCTGTCGCACGCCGATTGGGCGGATGGCACCAAGTCCGCGATGCGGGCTTCCTGCCGGCGGGCGGCGCTGAGCATCGCCGCCCTAGCCGCACGTGCAAAGGGCGAGCCCTTCAACAGGACGATGAAGGAACTCGACCTTGCCACCGTGCCGTTCAACATCGCGACCATCAACGAGGCATGGAATGGGCAAACTGGCCGCTCGGCCGGGTTCAATGAGAACAAGTCGTTCCAGAATGTTCGCTCCGTCGTCCGCCGGGTTGCCCGTGAGATGGGCTTCATTCCCGCATGCCAAGCCCCGTCGGTGGCGTTCGACAGTCCCTTCCAGCCTCTCCTGGAGGCGGCGGACACCTACGACAGGCCCGCCATCCGGCGATTCGTGAACTGGTGCGAGGAACAGCACATCGCGCCCGAAGACGTCCGGAGCTCCACGCTCGTGGAGTACGCGGACTTCGTCCAACGCCACATGATCGTCATGAGGATCAAGGATATCGCTGGAACGATCGTGCGCCTGTGGAAGGTGGTAGCGCGAACGAACCCCGCATGGCCGCAAACGAAGCTGGCCAAGCCGGGGAAGCCGACGGTCTACACCTTGCCGTACAGCGCCTATCCGCCAGGCTTTGGCGCGGATACCGAGCGCTTTCTCGGATGGATGGCCGGCACCGACCGGATCGGCCCGTTCAGCCAACCCGGCCGCAAGCGCCCGATGCGGCCATCGACGATCCTGAACCGGCGCAAATCCATCCGCCAGGCAGCATGGGCCCTGGTCGCGACCGGGCGGAGCGTCGACGATATCACCGATCTCGGGTGCCTGGGTTCGCCGGAGGCTGTTGAGACCATTCTCACCTACTACTGGGAACGCGCACGGGAACATCGGCCGATAGAGGCCGACGGGGATGCCAACAGCCACGGCTATGGCAACACCGCCACGCTGCAGAACATCGGCATCACCCTTCTGAAGATCGCAAGGGATCATTGCGGAATGACGGGAGAGCCCCTGAAGCGGGTCCAGGCCCTGGCAGCGGCGGCGCGCGTCCCGCCGCGGGGCAAGCCCACGGCGAAGAACCGGGAGCGTCTGCGGCAGTTCGACAACCTGCGGATGCGCGCGGACCTGCTGTCCCTGCCGCGCCTGCTGATGTGCGAGGCCGAGGCCATTCTCGACCCGCCGCCGGACAAGCGTCGCAAACAGGCAAGATGCAATCGACAGCAATCGTTCGCTGACGCGGCACGACTGGCCCGCCTGGCGATCCTCATCGGGATCCTCTGCCGTATACCTCTCCGTATTCACAACCTGTGTTCGATCCGTCTCGGCAAGAACCTGAAGTTCATCGGGGATACCGCGGATTCGGTCCTGCTCACCTTCGCCGAGCATGAGACCAAGAACTGGATCGAGCTGGAGTTCAGCGTGGGGCCGCGGCTGCGCGACCTCATCAGGATCTACATCGACCGGTTCCTGCCGTTCTTCGCCAAGGGTTCGACGGATTTCGCGAGGATGAATTGGTTGTTCCCCTCCGGGGATGGACGGAGCGGGCATATGAGCACCGGCAATGGCCGCAAGATCATCACCAGGACGATCCACGATCGCGTCGGCGCGGTGGTCAATCCGCATCTGTTTCGCGCGCTGGCGGTCAAGTTCTGTCTGGAACGGTCGCCGGGCGCGCTCGAACAATGCCGCCTGTTGCTTGGTGACAAGACCCTCGGGGTCGTCATGCGCCACTACGCCGCCATGGAGGAGAAGGAGGCAGCCCGCCGACAGGACGCCCTGGTCGACGCCGAGGAACAGCGCGTCGCCGCCCATGCGAGCCGTAAGGTCACCCGACGCTCCCGCACGCGGGGGACGCGGATCTGATGCCGCGCAAACCACCCCGCCCTTCGGGACCGAGGCTGCGCCTTCCGCCGAATCGGTGGCCGCCCGCCCTTGTCCAGGCGTGGCAGGCGGTTCTCGACCAGCCGGCGAACCCGTTTCGGCGCGCGACTCGGCTGCTTCGTCCAGCGACCTACGCGAGCTACGCAGCGGGCATCGCCGGCTACCTCGCGTACCTTGAAGCAACCGGGCTCTCGATGGACTCGCTGGACATTCGAGACAACCTCACGATGGCCCAGCTGGACGGATACTTCCTGGCGCTTCGGGACCGCGGCTGTCGCGGCATGACCATTCTGACCGCGTTCGGCCAATTGCGTGGGGCGATGCACCTGCTTTGCCCGAACGACGATATGTCGTTCATCACCAAGCCGCATGGCGTCCCGCTCAGGAACGCCCTTGTCATGCAACGGCAGGATCTGTTCATCCCGGATGCGAGGGTCGCTGCCCTCTGGGCGGTAGAGCTGTTCAAGGACGGGCTGGACCTGGATGAGCCCATACAACGACGGCTGCAGGTCCGCGATGCCGTCATGCTGGCCATCTTCGCGACACGGGCACCGCGCCCACGGGCCATGATCAGCCTGCGGTTGGACCGCAACCTCAAGCAGGCCGGCCAGGAATGGTTCCTCGTCCAGGAAGGCCGCATCATGAAGGACCAGCGTACATCCCTGGAACTGCCCCTCGGTGCGCGGGTGAGCGCCATGATGGATCGCTACCTCGACGTCGAGCGCGCCGAATTGCTCGATGGCCAAGACCATCAGGCGCTATGGATCAGCAATCATGGCGGGCCGCTGTCCCACGGGGCGATGAACTCCATGGTCTTCAAACGGGCCAAGGTCCGCTTCGGGACAGGATTTGGCCCGCATCGTTTCCGCACCAGCCTGACCACCACCCGGGCGGTTCTCGGCAACGATCATCCGCTGGATGCACCGATGATCCTGGGCCACGGGCCGCTGATCTCCCTGCAGCATTACAACCGCGCGAATGGACTGGCCGCGACGCGCATGCATGACGCCAGGATCGACGCCGCTGAAGATGTCGCCGGTCGCATCCAACGCCTTCATAAACTAGCTCCTGAGCGGGCAGCCGTGCCGCTCCAGCGCCTCACGGATATCATGCGGGCCCCGGATCCGTCGCCCTGTCTCGACCTCCCTGGCGGGCAAGCCGGCCTCGGCGCAGACTGGCCTCCGGCTCCACGCCGGTGCCGGTCGGTCCGCGCGCGGTCATGATCGGACCAGTCGTCACCGTCTCAGTTCAATGGAAGCCCGCATGACCCGCCGTGCCGCCATCTATGCCCGCTACAGCAGCGAGAATCAGCGCGAGGCCTCGATCGAGGACCAACTGGAAGTCTGTCGTCGCTATCTGCGCCAGCAGGGCTGGAACGAGGTCGTCACCTACGAGGACAAGGCAATCAGCGGCGCCAGCCGCTTTCGGCCGGGATTCCAGTCCCTGTTGCGGGATGCCGAGACGCGCCAGTTCGACGTCATCGTGTGCGAGGCAATCGACCGCCTCGGCCGGAAGCTCGCCGACGTGGCCGATTTCCATGACAGGCTGACCTTCTTCGGGGTCGACGTGCACGCGGTGAGCCTCGGCCTCGTCACCCAGATGCATATCGGCATCATGGGTACGATGGCCCAGCTGACCCTGAGCGATCTGCGGGCCAAAACGATTCGCGGCCAGTTGGGTCGCGCCCGGCTGGGCCGCATTCCCGGGGGCCTCGCCTATGGATACGATATCGTGCCACCGCCACCAGGCAGTGACGGGGCAGGCGAGCGACGGATCAACGATGACGAGGCGCGGATCGTCCGGCGGATTTTTCGCGACTATGTTGCCGGGCAATCGCCGCGGCAGATCGCGCACCACTTGAACAGCGAGAAGGTGGCCGGCCCTGGCGGCCGCCCCTGGGGCGATACGACGATCCGCGGCAAGGTCGGCCGCGGCACGGGAATCCTGAACAACACGCTCTATATCGGCCAACTGTCCTGGAACCGCTGCAGCTATGTGAAGGACCCACGAACGGGCAAACGGGTCGCGCGGATCAATCCCGCGGCACAGCGCGAGATCGTCGACGTACCCGATCTGCGCATCATCGACCAGACACTCTGGGAGCAGGCGCGGCAGCGCCACGCGGCCGTCACCTGCGCCATGGCGCGTGATGGGAACGGCAACCCGTTGAATCGCAGCCATCGGGTTCAGTTCCTGCTGAGCGGCCTGCTGCGGTGCGGATGCTGCGATGGCGCCTACACCATCATCGGCAAGGACCGCTATGGCTGCGCGACCCGCCGGAGCAAGGCACTCTGCGCCAACAGCAGGACCGTGACCCGCCAAGCGGTCGAACGCCGCGTCCTGGCTGGCCTGAAGGAGCGATTGCTGTCGCCCGGGATGGTGGAGGCATTCATCAGCGCGTTTGCCGCGGAAGCGTCGGAGCAGCGGCGCGAAGCCACCCGTTCACGCGCCAGGTGGCAGGAGGAACTGGCCGATGTGGAGCGCCGCCTCGGCGGCGTTCTGGCCGCGATCGAGAACGGCGCCTGGAGTGAGACACTGCGTGAGCGCCTGCGGGCACTGGAGCAGCAGAAGGTCGAGCTGATGGCGCGTGAGACCGTCGTCCTGCCGGAGCCGGCCATCACGCTGCATCCCGCCGCGGCGGCACTGTATCGGGACAAGGTCGCGAACCTCGAGGCCGCCCTGCAGCAGCCGGAATCGCGCGTGGAGGCGGCGGAAGCCCTGCGTACCCTGATTGACCGCGTTGTCCTCGCGCCGGACAGCATGGCGGCGGATGGATTGCGGATCGATCTGCATGGCGATCTGGCCGTGCTTCTGACGGCGGACGCGACCGGAGAGGTCTTCCTGCACGGTGCGGCATCCCCAAACGACAAACCCCCGCTGGCGCGTACCAGCGGGGGTCTACTGTCAGTGGTTGCGGGGACAGGATTTGAACCTGTGACCTTCAGGTTATGAGCCTGACGAG
>CAYZKM010000159.1:0-8922 GCA_964478525.1 uncultured Bifidobacterium sp. | reverse complement strand
GGTACTGCGCGCGGCAGATCAGCGCCCCGGCCTGGTACGAATTCCTGGTCATCCCGGTGGCGTTCTGCATCAGCAACGCCTTCGAATGGTGGATTCACCGCTACATCATGCACCGCCCGGTCAAGGGGTTCATGGGTATCTACAAGCGTCATACGCTGGCGCATCACCAGTTCTTCACCGACAGCGAACCGTCGTTCGACAGCAGCCGCGATTTCCGCATCGTGTTCTTCCCGCCCTATGCGCTGGTGGCGTTCATGGCGATGTCGCTGGTCCCGGCGGCGATCCTGGGCGCGGCCGGCCTGGCCAACGCGGGCTGGCTGCTGCTGATCACCAATGTCGGGCTGTACCTGAACTATGAGCTGTTCCATTATTGCTGCCACGTGAAGGATGACCGCATCGTCCGCCACATCCCGCTGGTGAACTCGATCCGGCGCCATCACGTCGCGCACCACAACACCGCGATCATGATGGAGAAGAACTTCAACCTGACCTATCCGATCGCCGACTGGTTCTTCGACACCTCGGACCTGAAATGCGGGCTGCTGACCCACATCTTCAACGGCTATGACACCCGCCATGTGCGGCGGGACCTGAAGAAGGTGCGCAACACCAGCGACGACGTGCGCGTGGGCCACGTCGCGGCGGCGGAATGACCACCGCCCCCCGCGCCCGGATCAAGACCGGCAAGGCCAGCCTGGTCGGCGGCATCGCGGTCGGCATCGCCGGCTTCGTGCTGTGGACCGCCGTGGCCCGCGAACTCGGCGTGGCGACGCTGCCCTGGTTGGTGGCCGGCGCGGCGGTGTCGGCCGGCATCGGCACCTGGATCCGCATCGCCGATCTCTGAGCCATCCCATCCCGGAGCATCATTCCATGCCACATCCCGCCATCGCGCGCGCCGAGGCGTTCTGCGCCGCCCATGGCCTGCGCCTGCCCATCCTGATGGCACCGATGGCGGGGTCCTGCCCGCCCGCGCTCGCCGCCGCCGTCGCCAATGCCGGCGGCCTTGGCGCGTGTGGCGTGCTGTCGCTGCAACCCGCCGCCATCAAGGCCTGGGCAAGCGACGCCCGTGCCGCGTCCAACGGCGCGTTCCAGATGAACACCTGGATCCCCGATCCCGCGCCGGCGCGCGATGCCACCGCCGAGGCGGCGATGCGTGCCTTCCTGGGCCGCTTCGGCCCCGCCGTCCCGCCCGAGGCGGGCGATGTCACGCTGGTCGATTTCGATGCCCAGTGCGCGGCGAGGCTGGAGGTCGGGCCGCCGATCATGTCCTCGATCATGGGCCTGTATCCGCCGCCCTTCGTCGAGCGGATGAAGCAGCGCGGCATCCGCTGGTTCGCCACCGTGACCACCGTGGCCGAGGCGCGGGCCGCCGTCGCCGCCGGCGCGGATGCGGTGGTCGCGCAGGGGATGGAGGCCGGCGGCCATCGCGGCGCGTTTGACGCCGACCGCCCCGACGCCGCCATGGTCGGGCTGTTCGCCCTGCTGCCGGCGGTGGCCGACGCGGTCGCCGTGCCGGTGATCGCGACCGGCGGCATCGCCGATGCCCGCGGCGTGGCGGCGGCGCTGCTGCTGGGCGCCTCGGCCGTGCAGATCGGCACCGGCCTGCTGCGCACGCCCGAGGCGAAGCTGGCCCCCGCCTGGGCCGATGCGATCGGACAGGCGCAGCCCGAGGACACCGTGGCCACCCGCGCCTTCTCGGGCCGGCTCGGCCGTGGCATCGCCACCGCCTATCTCCGCGCCACGGCCGCCGCCGATGCCCCGCCGCCGGCGCCCTATCCGGTGCAGCGCGGCCTGACCCAGGCCATGCGCGACGGCGGGGCGCGCGACAACGATATCGACCGCATGCAGGCCTGGGCCGGCCAGGCCGCGCGCCTCGCCCCCGCTCGCCCCGCGGCCGAGGTGGTGACGGCGCTGTGGGAGGGCGCGCGGGCCCTGCTCGCCTGAACGCGGGATGACGGGCGCCGGCTTGCCTGTTATCCAGCCCCGACGCGGATCAACGGGCCGCGCGGGGGGAACCATGCCAGACCAAGCCGACAGCTTCGATTTCATCGTCACCGGTGCCGGATCGGCCGGCGCCGCGGTCGCGTCCCGCCTGTCGGAGTCGGGCCGGCATACCGTCCTGCTGCTGGAAGCCGGCCCGCCCGACACCAACCCCTGGATCCACATCCCGCTCGGCTTCGCCAAGACCTATGTCTCGGAGAAAGTGAACTGGAAGTTCGAATCCGCCCCGCAGCCGCAGTTCAACGGCCGGCGCCTGTATGTGCCGCGCGGCAAGACCCTGGGCGGGACGTCGTCCATCAACGGCATGGTCTACATGCGCGGCAACCACCGCGACTATGACGACTGGCGCCAGCGCGGCTGCGAGGGCTGGGACTGGGACTCGGTGCTGCCCTATTTCAAGAAGGCGCAGAACCAGCAGCGCGGCGACAGCGCGTTCCACGCCACCGGCGGGCCGCTGACCGTGTCGGACCAGCCGGCGAAGTCGGAACTGGCCGAGGCGATGATCGCCGCCGCCCAGCAGATCGGCCTGCCGCGCAACAACGACTTCAACGGCGCCACGCAGGAAGGTGTGGGCTATTACCAGACGACGACCGGCAACCGCCGCCGCTGGAGCAGCGCCAAGGCCTATCTGTCGCAGGCCCGCACCCGGCCCAACCTGACCATCCGCACCCTGTGCCAGGCCACCCGCCTGGTGATCGAGAACGACCGTGCCGTCGGCGTCGAATACCAATCCCCGGCCGGGCGGCAGATATCGCGCGCGAACCGGGAGATCGTGGTCTCGGGCGGGGCCTACGGGTCGCCGCAACTGCTGCAGCTGTCGGGCCTGGGCCCGGCCGAGCATCTGCGCGAGATGGGGATCGAGGTGGTTCGCGACATGCCGGCCGTCGGGTCGAACCTGCACGACCATTTCGGGATCTACCTGATGTGGCGCTGCTCGAAGCCGATCACGATGAACGACCTGGAGAACAGCTGGGCCCGCAAGATCATGGCCGGCATCCGCTATGGCCTGTTCCGCGCCGGGCCGATGGCGTCGAACGGCATCCATGCCGGCATCTTCGCCCGATCGGATGCGCGGCTGGAACGGCCGGACGTGCAGATCAACCTGCTGGAATGGAGCACGAAGGAACGTTCCAAGGACCGCGTGGTCCCGCATGATTTCCCCGGCTTCACCCTGGGGCCGGTGCACCTGAACCCGGACGGGCGGGGCACGGTGCGGCTGGGCAGTCCCGACCCGCTGGCCCCGCCGTCGATCACCTTCGGCTTCCTGGGCAGCGAATACGACATGCGCGCGATGGTCGAGGGCGTGCGCCTGGCGCGCCGCGTGGCCGAGGCGCCGGCGATGCAACCCTATGCCGTCGAGGAATTGCTGCCGGGGCCGAAAGCGGTGTCGGACGACGAGCTGGCGGCCTTCGTGCGCGAGACCGGGGTGACGAACCACCATCCCACCAGCTCCTGCGCGATGGGCACCGGCACCAACACCGTGGTCGACCCGCGCCTGCGGGTGCACGGCATCGGCGGGCTGCGGGTGGCGGATGCGTCGATCATGCCGTCGGTGATCGCGGGGAACACCAACGCGCCCTCGATCATGATCGGCGAGAAGGCGGCCGCGATGATCCTGCAGGATGCGCAGTGATGGGCGCGCCCTACTGCGGCCGCTTCAACGCCGCGAGGGCGGCGAACGGATGCGGCTCGCCCTCGCTCGCCGCCTCGGGCAGCGCCGCGTTCGGCATGCGCGGATACGGGTCCAGCGCCAGGCCCAGCTGTTCGGCGGCCGCCTCGCCCAGGTCGATCTGGGTTCCCTCATAGGGAATTTCGTCGTCGGTATCGGGGTCGTCGCTGTCCTCCTCGGTCCCCGAGGGGACGAAGCGGACGCGGAACCGTTCCTCGACCGTCGCCTCGAAATCCTCCAGCGATACGACGCAGGTCTGCACCACCCGCGCCTGCAGGTGCCCGCGCGCGGTCACCACGTCGTCGTCCCGGGTCAGGTGAAACCGGCAGCTGAGTGCCAGCACTCCCGGCAGCCCCATCCTCTCGGCCAGCGCCGAGCATTCGGGGGTGGAGGCGTCGACCACGATGTCGGTGCCCTTGGGGCTGATCCGGTCCAGCGGGACCGGGCGATGCAGTTCCGGGTTCATCGGCTCGCCTCCTCGGCTGGCAGGAAGCGTACCGCGCCGGTGGCGAGCGCGTCCAGATTCTGGTGCGACAGCGCGGCCGTCTGCGCGAACACCATCCGCGCCAGCATCGCGTCCGCGCCGTCGGGCGGGGTGGCGCCGCGCCACAGGTTGCGCGCCAGGGCGGTGGCCAGGGCAGTGTGGTCCTGCCGCGCCAGTGCCTCGGTATAGGCGGCGGAGCGTCCGTGGAACGCCTCCCACATCGCCTTCACCCGCTTGCCGACCGACATGTCGCTGACGCCCATCTCCCGCAGGTTGATGTCCATGTCGCTGAACATCGCGTCGAACACCGCCTGTGCCACGGCCGGTCCCGGCGCGGCGTCCTGCGTCAGGCGGTGGATCAGCAGGAACGCGTGCAGCCCGATCAGGTCGAACCGCCCGTCCAGCGTGTCGGGCACGCCGGCGGTCAGGTAAAGGTACGGGTCGCGCGCCGCCGCCACGGCCTGGCTGTACAGCAGGAAGCCGGTGCGTTCGTGCTTGTCGCGGCGGCGCGCGAGACCAAAGAAACCAGCCAAGGGACCCTCGATGCAGGACTAGGGGACACAGCCGGGCCCGGCGGGCGGCCCAGGCTGGTTATTGGGGGTTCGGCGGGGCCGCCGCAAGGGCGGTCGCGGCCGGATGCGACGTAATACGCGACCGGCGGATTGACAGGCAACCGGCCGGCGTGACACGCACCCCAGCACACGCCCAGCCCGGCGGTCCGACCGGCGCGACGCATTGCGCAGCCGGATCGGCCGGGTGACATCGTAAGGATCAGGCCCGTGGCGAGCCAGAAGTCTATGATCGTTGTTCCGTTGCGGCGGCTGGCGCTGGCCTTCGCCCTGTGCGGCGCGCTGTCGGCCTGCGGCCTGTTCGCCGCGCCACCGCAGCTGCGCGGCAACAAGGTCGACCCCGAGGCGCTGGCCGAGCTGACGCCCGGCACATCGACGCGGGCGGATGTGACGGCGCTGATCGGCTCGCCGACCACCAGGGCGGCGTTCGACGACAACACCTGGATCTATATCAGCGAGCTGACCCAGCCGCAGGTCGGCCGCTTCCCGGCAGTGCTGGACCAGACGGTGCTGGTGCTGACGTTCAACGACCAGGGCGTGCTGGCCGGGATCGAGAAGAAGACCAAGGACGACTCGCTGCCGGTCGATGTCGTGACCCGCACCACCCCCTCGCCGGGCACCGAGGCGTCGTTCATGCAGCAGCTGTTCGGCAATATCGGCCGCTTCAACGCGCTGGGCACCAGTGCCCAGGGTGGCGGTGGCGGCAGTGGCGGCGGCAGCCGGGGCGGCGCGCCCACGCCGTATTAGGATCGCGCTGCCGGCCTGACGCGCGCCTGGGGCTTGTGGCGTGACGCACGCCCGGGGCTACCAGCGTGACGCACGCCCGGGGCTACCAGCGTGACGCACGCCTGGGTGGGAAAATCTGCTTCCTGCGTGGCGTGATGGAACCGGTTCCTGCTTCGGCATGCGGCCGCCGGGGGGATTTTGACCACGCCATCGCAACGGCTTGCCAGGACCCGGTGGTTCGGGCAATCACCGGCCATTCCCGGGCGCATGACCTGTCGCGCCGGCATTCCGCCGGACCGGCTCGGCTGCCCTGTTCCGAACCGGAGTCCCCCGTCGATGGATATCTCCCACGCCAGTTCCCTGTCGAAGACCGAAGCGCTCGCGCTGCGCTACGGACCTGAGGCCATTCCCGCCGCCGGCCCCTGGAACGACCATATCGCCCTGCTGCTGTCGCATCGCTCGGTTCGCGGCTATCGCCCCGACGCGCTGGCGGACGGCACGCTGGAAACCCTGATCGCCGCCGCGCAATCGGCCGCCACAAGCTCTAACCTGCAGACCTGGTCGGTGATCGCTGTGACCGATCCGACCAAGCGGGCGGCGATCGCCAGGCTGTCGAACAACCAGAAGCACATCGAGCAGTGCCCGCTGTTCCTGGCCTGGGTCGCCGACATTTCCCGCAACCAGCGCCTGGGTCAGCAGGAAGGCGTGACGCTGGAGGTGATGCCGTACCTGGAAACCTTCCTGGTCGCCGCCCTCGACGCCGCGCTGGCCGCGCAGAACGCCGTGGTGGCCGCCGAATCCCTCGGCCTGTCCACCGTCTATATCGGCGCGATGCGCAACAACCCCCGCGAGGTGGCCGAGGTCCTGGGCCTGCCCCAGGGCGCGATGGGCGTGTTCGGCCTGTGCGTCGGCTATGCCGCGCCCGAGGCCGCCAGCGAGGTGAAGCCGCGCCTGCCGCAGGACGCGATCCTGTACGAAAACACCTACGGCGCGGCGAACGAGCAGGCCCTGCGCGCCGCCTATGACGTGCAGATGGCGGCCTTCTCGCAGCGCAACGAAATGTCGCAGGACACCTGGACCAGGCGCGTGGTCGGCCGCATGGGCAAGATCGCGGCACTCAGCGGCCGCGACAAGCTGGTCGCCACCCTGAACGCGATGGGCTTCCATCTGAAATAGCCGCCCCGCCGTCCCCCCTTCTGCCCAAGGGGGGATGGCCGAGGGGGATGGCCGGCCGGCTAGAGCATGATCCCGCTGAGCGGAACCGTGGCAGCGGGTGAATCATGCGATCAAACAATGAGCTAGCGCGCGCTGACCGGTTACGGTCAGCCGGAAAGCGTGCTAGCGATGCGCCGGACCGACCCGCGCGGCCTGGCCGGCGGTCTTCCGCCCGGCGGCGAACAGCTCCGACAGGAACGCCGCCTCGCCGTTGAACTTCGATGAAATCGGCAGGTCCAGCAGCGCGCCGTCGGCGTCATAGCTGGTGACCCGCACCGATGGCGGCAGTGCGGCCAGCTCCGCGGCCAGCACGTTATGGGTGGCGATCTCGTTCAGCCGGTTGGTGATCTCGGCCGGTGTGGCCGGCACGCCAGGCCGCCGAGCCGGCTGCGCGCGGATCAGCACCAGGTCGGCCGGCAGGTCGGGCTCCAGCAGCGGGCCCAGCGGCGGATTGCCGGCATACCCGCCATCCCAATAGGCACGTCCGCTGATCTCTACCGCCGGGAACACGAACGGCAGGCACGCCGACGCGCACAGCACCTCGACGTCGATCTCGGCATTGCCGAACAGCACGGCCTCGCCGGTCGCGACGTCGGTGGCCGCCACGGTCAGCCGTGGCGCCGCGGGATCGGTCAGCAACCGCCGGTCGATCAGCCCGTCCAGCACATGGCGCAGCGGGTTGTGGCCGAACGGGTTCAGCTGCGCCGGGCTGAACAGCCGCATCGCCATCTCGAACCCCTGCCACAGCACCGAGTTCGACATGTCCCAGCCCCACAGCCACCGCTCCAGCGGGCCGTTCTGCAGCGGGCTGAGCGCATGGGCGTGGGAGACGCGCTGCCACAGCCGAGCGATCTCGGCCCGCGCGCCTTCCTGCCCGCCGCGCACCAGGCCCTGGGCCAGCAGCGTGCCGATGATGGCGCCCGAGGAGACGCCGCAGATCCGTTCGATCCGCAGCCCATCCTCCAGCAGATGGTCCAGAACCCCCCAGGTGAACGCGCCATGCGCGCCGCCACCCTGCAGGGCCAAGGCAACGCCCCGCGGCGCGGTCATGGTGTCAGGCATGGCGCCTACATGGGGCCGAACGCCGTGCTACGGCAATCGGCCAAACAGCCTAATCAGCGCCTTGGTGCGGGCCGAGAACAGTTTCGGCGCGAAGAACGACCCGGCGGCGCGCTTTCCGGCCTCGGCGCGGGTGGGGTAGGGGGCGATCAGCCCGGCCAGCGCCGACAGCCTGGTCCGCTGCGCGATGGCCAGCGTCCATTGGCCGATCATCTCCCCGGCACCAGGGGCCAGGATGCCGGCGCCGACCACGCGCCCCCGGGCGACCACCAGCTTGACCAGGCCCTCGGGCTCCCGCTCGGCGGCGGCTCGGTCATTGTCCGTCAGCGGCCAGCGCAGGATGGAGACGGCGAGGCCGCCCGCCCGCGCCTCGGCTTCGGTCATGCCGACCTGCGCCAGCTCCGGATCGGTGTAGGTCACCCGGGGCAGGGCGCGGTAGTCGACCCGTGCCGGCAGGCGGAACAGCAGGCGGCGGATGGCGATGCCGGCGTGATGGCCCGCCACATGGGTGAAGGCGCGCGGGCCGATCCCCGCCGGGTCGGCGATGTCGCCCACCGCGAAGACCCGACGGTTGGACAGGCTGCGCAGCCCGGCATCGGTGGCGATGCCCGCCCGCGTGGCGGTGACGCCGGCCTTGTCCAGGTCCAGCCCCTCCAGGTTCGGGGTGCGCCCGGTCGCCACCAGCAGGTGGCTGCCGCCGATCCGCCGCCCATCCGCCAGCACCAGCGTCGGGCCAGGCTCCACCGCGGCGACGGCGCATCCCTCGATGATCCCGACGCCATGCCGCATCAGCGCGGACCGCAGCCCGCCCACCAGTTCCGGATCATCGCGGCCGGCGATGGCGGCGGCCTCGATCACCGTGACGCGGCTGCCCAGGCCCGAGAACGCGTCGGCCATTTCCAGCCCGATCGGCCCGCCACCCAGGATCAGCAGGTGATCGGGGCGCGTCCGCACGTCGAACAGGGTTGCGTTGGTCAGGAACCCGGCTTCGCGCAGCCCCGGGATCGGCGGCACCGCCGCGCGGCTGCCGGCGGCGATCACGATGCGCTTCGCCGTCAGGGTTCGCCCGTTCACCGCAACCGAGGCGGGGCCGGTGAACCGTGCCTCCCCATGCAGGACGGTGGCACCGAGGGCGCGGAAGCGCGCGGCCGAGTCCATCGGGGCGATGGCCGCGATCACGCCATGGACATGGGCGGACA
>CAYZKM010000158.1:0-8932 GCA_964478525.1 uncultured Bifidobacterium sp. | reverse complement strand
GGGGTGAAGAACGGCGCGCAGGTCATCAGGTTGTTGCGCTGCGCGAGCAGATAGCCGGCTTCCGCGTTGCGCTTCATGAACTCCTGCCATTCCGGGTCGGCCTGCATCGCGGCGCGCTTGGCGGCCCGGTCGGCGGCGTCCTTGTAGATCCAGGCATGGATATAGGTGTTGATCTCGCCGGATTCGGTGATCAGGTAGATCAGCGGCTCCCCCAGGTGACGCTTCTGCGCCGCCATGCCGTACTTCTCGTACAGCGCCATCTGCGCGGCCATGGTGCCGGGCTTCAGCGTATAGGTGCGGTGGTCGATCAGCATGGACTGTCCTCTCCAACAGGTGCCGCGAAAGCGCGGCTGCCCTGGCCGGGGCATGATAGCGTCAAGCTGGAGCAATCATACCCTGGCCGGGCGTTGTGTGGCCGCGTGCTTCACGCTTTCCGGCCTATGGCCTCAAGCGATCACGCTCTGGACATCGACGGCGCCAGATGGCGGACGATCACGGCGGCGAGTGCCTCGCAGCCCGCCTGGTCATCGGTGTCGAAGCGCGCGAGGTCGGGGCTGTCCAGGTCCAGCACGCCCAGCAGGCGGTCGCCGGCGACCAGCGGCACGACCAGTTCCGAGCGCGAGGCCGAATCGCAGGCGATGTGGCCGGGGAATGCCTCCACATCCGGGACCAGCACCGATTCGCGGCGCGTGGCGGCGGTGCCGCAGACGCCCTTGCCCAGGGCGATGCGCACGCAGGCGGGGCGGCCCTGGAACGGACCCAGCACCAGCTCGTTGTCGCGCAGGAAGTAGAACCCGGCCCAGTTCAGTGCCGGCAGGCTGTTGAAGATGGCCGCGGCGGCATTGGCGGCGTTGGCGACGGGGTCGGGCTCCCCTGACAGCAGCCCGTCCAGCTCCTGGGCCAGGTCGCGATACAGGCCTGGCTTGCCGCCGTCGGATTGCGCGCCGGTCCAGGGGGCGGGTCGAGCGACATCGTGCATGGGGCACCTCCGCGACAGTGGATAGAGCAGATCGCGGAACAGCAGAACAGGCGAACGCGCGAAATCGCATTCGCCTGGCCGCGATGAACGCGTGCCGGCGCGGATGCCGCCGGCACGCCGTGTGTCAGTGGGTGGCGCGGGCGTCGTCGCCGCGGGATGCGCGGGTCCGGGGCGGTGGTGCATCCGCCGCCGACGCGGCCGAGGCGTCCTTCAGGATGCCGCGCAGTTCGCGCAGGAAGCTGGTACCCGCGGTGGTGCGCTGCACCAGAATGCTGCGACGATCCAGCGGATCGGTCTTGCGGCGGATCAGATCGAACTCGGCCAGGCGGTCCAGCGCGCGGGACACTGCCGGCTTGGATACCCCGAGCGTGGCGGCAAGGCCACGGACGGTCTGTGCTTCGGCTTCGAGATAGCAGATCAGAAACACACCAAACTGACGTGCAGACAGGTCCGGCCCGTCGCGACGGACCAGTTCCACAATCGTCCGGCGCAGAATGCCGGCCAGGCCTTCACCGATTTCGTTGCCACTCGTGGCCATATACCTTCCCCTATAATGCTGGCGGTCGATTCGCGCCTCGTGCGGTCGGCGCCGGTACATCGTTGCCACGGTAACCAATCGCTGTCTCGTAACGATACGGTGATCTGCCTTTTTTCTCTGCGGGTTACCACATTTTCCGCAGTTTTCGACGCGGGCGGCAGCGCGTGTCCGGCCGGGTTCCGGATCACATCGGGATGGTCGATTACAGAACGATACCGGAATATTTGATCTGAATCAAGGTGCAACCCGCGCACACGCCACAGGCTGGCCGAGAACCAGCCGGCCGGTGCCGGCAAATCATCAAAGGGAGCCCGCCCATGACCACCGTGCCGATGCATGCCGACCTGTCGCCGACCGTGCGCGTGACCGAGCGTTCCGACGGGCACTTCCTGCCGTTCGTGATCGGCATCGCCCTGGCGGTGGGCTCGACCGTCGTATCGATCCTGATGACGGGCCTGCCGCAGTAGCGCGCATCGGGGCCGTTCCGCCCCGCGAGACCCGGCGGGCGCCGTCCGCCGGGTTTTCCATGGGCGCCGGCCGGCGGTCAGATCGCGACGCGCACGCCCAGCTCGACCACGCGGTCCGAGGGGATGCGGAAGAACTCGGTGGCCGGTACGGCGTTGCGCGCCATCGCCAGGAACAGCCAGCGACGCCACCAGGACAGTTTCGGTTCCATGCCCGGCACCACGACCTCGCGCCCCAGGAAGTAGCTGGCCTGCATCGGGTTGAACCGGATCTCGCCGCCCAGATTCTCCAGCTCGCGCGGGATGTTCGGGCTTTCCATGAAGCCATAGCGCAGCACCACCCGGTTGATCCCGGGCGCCAGCTCCGACACCTCGCACCGGCGCGCGGGCCCGACCTCGGGCTCGTCTGTCGTCTGCACGGTCACGAACATCACCCGTTCGTGCAGCACCTTGTTGTGCTTCAGGTTGTGCAGCAGCGAGGTCGGCACATAGTCGGGGTTGCCGGTCAGGAACACCGCGAGACCCGGCACGCGGATGGTGCGCGATTGCGGCAGGCGGGCCAGGAACGGGGCCAGCGGCATGCTGTCCTGTTTCCAGCGCGCCAGCATCAGGTCGCGGCCGCGCTTCCACGACGTCATCAGCCCGGTCAGCGCCATCGCCACGACCAGGGGTACCCACCCGCCCTCGGCCACCTTCAGCAGGTTGGCGGCGAAGAACGACCCGTCGATCACGAAAAACGTGCCGAACACCGCCACCGCCACCGCCCGGTTCCAGCCGAACTGGCGGCGGAACACCACGATCGCCAGGGTGGATGTGCACAGGAACGTGCCGGTCACCGCGATGCCATAGGCCGCCGCCAGGCTG
Organism: uncultured Bifidobacterium sp.; assembly: GCA_964478525.1. GTDB lineage: Bacteria > Pseudomonadota > Alphaproteobacteria > Acetobacterales > Acetobacteraceae > Rhodopila. Next base: position 6,087 of record CAYZKM010000158.1, on the reverse strand, counting down.
TCCGATGTGCGGAACGACACCATCAGGATCACCGCGCCGACAGCCAGCAGCGTATTGATCTGCGGGACATAGATCTGCCCGGCCTCGTGTTCCGACGTGTGGCGCACGGTCATGCGCGGCAGGAAGCCCAGCTGCATGCACTGGCGCGCGACCGAATAGGCGCCCGAGATCATCGCCTGGCAGGCGATCACCGTCGCCGCGGTGGCCAGGATGACCAGGGGCAGGCGCAGCCAGTGCGGGGCCAGCAGGAAGAACGGGTTCTCCAGCGCTTTCGGGTCGTTCAGGATCAGCGCGCCCTGGCCGAAATAGTTCAGCACCAGGCAGGGCAGCACGAAGAACAGCCAGGCCAGCTGGATGGGCCGAGCGCCGAAATGGCCCATGTCGGCATACAGCGCCTCGGCGCCGGTGACGCACAGTACCACGGCGCCCAGGACGATGAAGGCCAGCAGCTTGTGCTGGATGCACAGCGTCAGCGCGTAGGTGGGCGAGATGGCGGCCAGGATCGACGGGTGGCGGGCGATCTCCAGCGCGCCCAGCACGCCGATGGACAGGAACCACAGGGTCATGACCGGGCCGAAGACGCGGCCGATGCTGTGGGTGCCGTGCTGCTGGACGGCGAACAGCGCGATGATGATCACCACGCTGATCGGCAGGATGACATGGGACAGTTGCGGGGTGGTGACCTGCAGGCCTTCCACCGCGGACAGCACCGAGATGGCCGGGGTGATGGTGCCGTCGCCGAAGAACAGGCAGGCGCCGGTGATGCCGGCCAGTGTCATCACGCCGCGCAGCCCGGTGCCGGCGGCAACCCGCTGGGCCAGCGCCATCAGCGCCAGGATGCCGCCTTCGCCGCGATTGTCGGCGCGCAGGATCAGGGTGATGTATTTGATGGTCACGACCAGGATCAGCGCCCAGAAGACCAGCGACATCACGCCCATCACATCGGCGCGCATCAGCCCGGATTCATTGAACAGGGTCAGGCTGGCCTTGACGGCGTACAGCGGAGACGTGCCGATATCGCCGTACACCACGCCCAGCACGCCCAGCAGGGACCCGGCGGTGACCGCGCGCCGCGCATGTGGCCGTTCGGCCGCCTCGGCGTGACTCACAGCGGGGCTCGTGCCCTGGTTGCCCAACCCCGTCCGGTCATGCGCTGGCTCCGTCCGTCCTGCCGAACCTCGTCGAAGAACGGACGCATACGCTGCCGATGAATTCGGCACAAGCCGGACACATGGCCTATATCGGGGCCTATCCCGGGGCCTGTACCGGGTGGCGTGGGCCGCCCGGGGTCAGGCGGCGTCCTCGCGGCGATCGCGGACCTTCACATAGGCGAGCTTGGCATGCTCGCCGCAATAGGGCTTGCCGGGTTCCGACGCATCATCGCAGAAACGGAAATCGCGCGTTCCGGGCTCACCGATCGGCCAGCAGCAGGTGATGACCCGCGCATAGGGGCGGATCGGCGCGGCCTGCAGCCGGGGCGGCGGCGGGGCGACGGGGCGCGGTCCGGCGGGCGCGGGCATGGCGGCGCTGGGCGCGACCACGGCGGGCTTCACCGGCAGCGGTTCGGCGATCACCACCGGGACCGGGGCATCGGTGCTGGCCAGCGGCGGCAGGGTCGGCCCCTCGATCCGGCGGGTCGGCGACTGGCGCGGCGTGTCGCCGGCATTCGGGTCGCGCCGGATCGGCGACGGGCGTGCCGGCAGGTCGAGCCGGTGCGCCTTTCCTACGATCGCATTCTTCGACACACCAAGCCGGCGGCCGATCTCGGCGGTCGAGTGTCCTTCGGCCCACAGCTCTCGCAGACGCGTGATCGTCTCCTCGTTCCACTCCATCTTGTGGGTCTCCCTCCCGCGCCAACCACAAGATACGGTATCGCCCATGGGACTCCCGCTCAATGCCCCATATGGCCGAAACCACAAAAACTTGTGGAAAACTTCCGAGCGAGCCACAAAACCTAGAAGAGGAGGCCCTTTTTCAGCAGTCCGTGCACGCCCTTTTCTCCGTTCACCGTCTGGGTGACGTGGAAATCGACGGCCAGCGAGCAGAACGCATAGGCCTGTTCGCGTGACAGGTTGGTTCGGCCGGTGATGAAGCCGATCATCTGGCGCAGCGCCTGCTTCATCGCCTGGTCCAGGTCCTCATGCATGCCCATCGCGATGAAATGGGTCGGCGTTTCCGCCCGCGGATAGGTCAGCAGCGGATCGCGGGCGCCGCCGCCCTTGTGCAGGGTCAGGGTGAAGGTGCCGGTCAGGCAGATCTCCAGCGCGTTGATGCAGACCTCGCCGTCGCCCTGCACGCCATGGCCGTCGCCGGCCGAGAAATTGGCGCCATCGGTCCAGACCGGCAGGAACAGGGTGGACCCCTCGGTCAGTTCCTTGTTGTCCAGGTTGCCGCCATGCTCCCGCGGCTGGATCGTCGAGATCGTGCCATAGGCCGGCGGCGGGGCGACGCCCATCACGCCGAAGAACGGCGCCAGCTTCAGTTCGGTGCCCCAGGGCAGCGTACAAGTCCCGCGCGCCCGATCAACAGCGATATGACAAAGAAACCGCTCGGCGAAGTTTTCTGGCAGCGTGCCGGCCAGGGGGCGGAAGCCACAATAGCCCCAGTCGTTGCCCAGCTCGATGCGGTCGATATGGACCTCCAGCATGTCGCCGGGTTCGGCGCCGCGCACCGCGACGGGTCCGGTCAGGATGTGTCCGCCGGCGCGGGGGATGCCCGAATTGTGGATGGCCGCCAGCGCGGGCGGGATCCGAAGGCCGGAGCCTGGCGGCGGCATGACCTCGGGCGCGCCCGAAACGCATTCCAGGATGACGGTCTCGCCGGAGTCGATGGTGATCAGCGGCGGGAAGGCGGCATCGAACATGCCCCACCGGACGGTGTCCGGTCGGGGCGCGATGCGGTGTGTCGCCATGGCGGATCTCCGTGCGGTTGCCGGCGACGAGCGTAGCCGGCGGTGCGGGACCTGCCTACGCCAGGGATCAGCGGGTGGCGGTGGTTTCGCGCTGGGACGTGGTGTTCTGGGCGGTCTGCGAGCCGCCCGGGCCGGGGATGGTGCCGGCCGGCTTGTCGGCGCTGGCTTCCATCGAGGCGTCGTCGTCCTCGGCCATGTTCTTCTTGAACGATTTGATACCCTTGGCGAAATCGCCCATCAGGCTGCTGACCTTGCCGCCCCCGAACAGCAGCAGGACGACCAGCAGCACAACCAGCCAGTGCCAGATGCTGAAGCTACCCATGAAACCTCTCCATACCCGGCCTGTGGTCGCGGCCCCGAATTCCAGTTCCTACGACCTTGTCCAGGCCGAAAGACGACATGGCGCGGACGCGCCGCGGATGCAAGGCATGTTTCGGGGTCTGCCGCAGTTTGGCGGTCTGGAAGCCGAAACGGGGCATGCCGGCGCGATCGGGGATGCAACGCGCGGTGTTGGCAGGTGTTTCGTTGCGGGGTGGGCGACGATCCGGTATACGGCTAGGCTAGCGGGTAAAATTCGGACCGACACACTAAAGATGTCCGATGGTCCTCGCTGAGGGGAGGGCGTCGCGGAAGGCTCCCGTTCCGCCCTTTGTGCAACCGGCGGTTGTCCCGAACAAGGGAGGCACCGCCAGCGGACAGAAAGGCGACGCATCGATGCTGACAGGCACGGTGAAATGGTTCAATCCGACCAAGGGCTATGGTTTCATCGCTCCTGATACGGGCGGCAAGGATATCTTCGTTCATATCAGTGCTGTGCAGAAGGCGGGTCTGCGCAGTCTCAACGAAGGCCAGAAGCTGGGCTTCGAGGTCGAACAGCAGCAGAATGGCCGCTCGGCCGCGGTGAACCTGTCCCAGGCCGACTGACGGGGCAGGCGGATGGGCGGGGCAGGCGGACGGGTGCCGGCCGGCCGGTGATCCGGCCGGCGCAGGCCGCCGTGGGCAGGGCCACGCCCGGCCGATCGCGACGGCCCATTCACGACGAGCCACTCGCGAAGGGCCTTCACGACGGGCCGATATGGCGTCCGGCCCGTCCCAGGCGTTGCCGGCTTGCCACGCGCGGCCACTCCCTCGACGCGAATCGTCCTCGGCGCTTGCGCGGCGCGGCTGTGTCATCTACGCACGATCACGAAAGGATGACACACACAGATGAGTCATACCCTCGAAGAACGACATGACGGCGGACGGCAACGTGGCGTGGCGCCGATCGCGGCGCTCGATGCCGCCTCGATCCGCGATGCCTACCGCCGGTGGGCATCCTTCTACGACACCGTCTTTGGCGGCGTGTCGTCGGTTGCCCGCAGGCACGCCGTCACCTTGGTGAACGAGCTGCCGGGCCGCGACGTGCTGGAAGTGGGGGTCGGCACCGGCCTCGCGCTGCCGAACTACACGCGCGACAAGGTGATCACCGGCATCGACCTGTCGACCGAGATGCTGGCGCAGGCCCGCACGCGCGTGGCCGAGCAGGGGCTGCGCGGGGTCAAGGCGCTGCTGGAGATGGATGCCGAGGCGACCGAGTTTCCTGACGCGTCGTTCGACACCGCGGTCGCGATGTTCGTTGCGTCGGTGGTGCCGAATCCGCGCAAGCTGCTGGCGGAAATGCGCCGTGTCGTGCGTCCGGGCGGCAACATCCTGTTCGTCAACCACTTCGCGGCGGACCGTGGCCCGCGCTGGTGGATCGAGCGTGCGATGGCCCCTGCCTCCCGCGCGTTGGGATGGCATCCGGACTTCGTCAAGGAAGCCATCTTCACGCCCGAGGATCTGGGCTGCATCACCACCCGGCCGATGCCGCCGATCGGGATTTTCACCCTGGTCCGCCTGCCGAACTGACCATGCGCCGTGTCGGTGCGTCCGGGCATCCTGCCGGGTGGCGGGATGGCGTGTCTGCACGGCCAAAGTGGTGGGTGCGGGTTTCGCGGCAACGGTCGGCCGCAAAAAGTTCCAGCATGCACGTGAACTTTGGGCGGGACCTTGATCTCCTGCCAGCGGTCCGGTAGGCCGTACGTCAGATAGCCTGGCCGGGGGCGGAAAGCCCGAGGACGACCGGGCGACGAAACGAGGTGCCCGGCCGATGCAGCTTCCGAGGCGGCTCTTTGCCGCGCTGACAATCTTCCTGTTCGCGACCTTGCTGATGGCAGGTGGCGACTCCGCATGGGCGCAGGTGCCGAAGCCCTGGGAAATGGGCATGCAGCCGGCGGGGAACGTGCTGAAGGCGCGGATCATCGACCTGCATAACCTGGTGCTGGTGATCATCACCCTGGTGACGCTGTTCGTCGGCGTGCTGCTGGTGTGGATAATGGTGCGCTACAATGCCCGGCGGAACCCGGTGGCCAGCCAGACCAGCCACCACACGCTGCTGGAGGTCGCCTGGACGGTGATTCCGGTGCTGATCCTGGTGGTGATCGCGATCCCGTCGTTCCGGCTGGTCTACTTCCTGGACCGCACGCCGGACCCGGACATGACCATCAAGGTGACGGCGCATCAGTGGTACTGGGAATACGGCTACCCCGACCAGGGTGACATCGCGATCGAAAGCCGCCTGGTGCGCGACGAGGATCTGAAGCCGGGCCAGCTTCGCCTGCTGGACGTGGACAACCAGCTGATCGTGCCGGTCGGCAAAAGGATCCGCGTCCTGACCAACAGTGCCGATGTCATCCACAGCTTCTTCATCCCGTCCCTGGGTGTGCAGCGCTATGCCATTCCCGGCCGCACGATCGAGACCTGGATGTCGGTGGACCGGCCGGGCGTCTATTACGGGCAGTGCAACCAGATCTGCGGTGTTGATCACAGCCGCATGCCGATCTCGGTGCGCGCGGTCACCCAGGAGGAATTCCAGGCCTGGGTCGACAAGTCGAAGAAATCGGCGGATGCCACACCGGTGACGGGTGCTTCCAGGCAGATGCTGGCCGCGGCTGATGCCGCCGGCCTTGGGGTTCAGCGCTGACCCCGCGGGTCGGCGCGTGAAGGAGACAGACGATGGCGGCAACGACTGACGACCACGCCCATGGTCATGATGATCATCACGACCACAAGCCCCCCTTTGTGACACGCTGGCTGTTCAGCACGAACCACAAGGATATCGGCACGCTGTACCTGATCTTCGCCGTCATCGGCGGCGT
>CAYZKM010000157.1:0-8983 GCA_964478525.1 uncultured Bifidobacterium sp. | reverse complement strand
CGCGCGAGCCGCGTGGGCGTGCCGCGCAGGAAACCCGCGAACGCGAGCTCGTCGCCCATGTAGAGCAGCGGGATGCCGCCGAAGCACAGCATCACCCGGGCGTGGCGGGTGATCGCGCGCCAGTCCACGATCGGGGCGACCAGGCAGTCGGTGTCGCCGACGATGCGCGGCAGCAGCGCCTGCGCGCAGGCATAGGAGTAGCTGCCGAAGCTGCCGGTATACCCGCCCGCGGCCGAGAGGCATCGCTGCACCTGGGTCTTGGCGTGATGGAACCGCCCGGCCGACGACCATCCGTATGATCCGCCGAAGATGCTGGCCGCGCCGAACGTGTCGCGCACGCGCCCGACCTCGCCGGCGACCAGGCGGGTGGCGGCGTCCCAGTCCAGCGGCACGAAGGCATCCTCGCCACGGATCGTCCCGCCGGCGCGATCGCCCGCCAGCCAGCCCTTGCGCACATAGGGCCGGTCGACCCGCAGCCGGCCATGCACGGCTTCCGCCGTGCCGTAGATGATCGGCGAGGGATCGGGATCCTCGGCGAAGGGCCGGATCGCGGTGATGCGCCCGTTGCGCGTTTCGGCGGTGAAGGCGCCCCAATGGGAGACGTTCGGTGTCATGACATTCATGCCCGCAGGATGTTTGACCCGCCACGCCGGGGCAAGAGGGAAAGGCGGGACGCTACATCCAGCCGCCGTCGCAGACCCATAGCTGGCTGGTGCACATACGGCTGTCATCCGCGGCGAGCCACAGCACCAGGCGCGCGACATCCTCGGGCAGCACGCGGGCGGGGATGCACTGGTTGCGCATCAGCTGCGCCTCGCCGTCCGGCGTCAGCCACAGCTCGATCTGGCGCTGCGTCATGATCCAGCCGGGGATCACGCAGTTCACCCGGATGCGGAAGGGGCCGAGGTCGCGCGCCATGCCCTTGGTCAGCCCCTCCACCGCCGCCTTGGCGGTCGTGTAGGCCGGCATGCCGCCCGAGTTCCGGTGCCACGAGATCGAGCCGAACTTGATGATCGACGCGCCGCCGCGCTGGCGCATCATCGGCGCCACGGCCTGGATGGCGAAGAACTGGTGCCGCAGATTGGTCGCCTGGCGTTCGTCCCAATAGGCGGGGGTCACGTCCTCCCACCCGTGGCGATCGTCGCGGGCGGCGTTGTTCACCAGCACCGTCACCGGCCCCAGGGTCGCGCCGATCCCGGCGACGGCCGCCTTCAGCTGGTCGATATCGCGCAGGTCGCAGCGCCGGTACAAGGGTTCGCCCAGCCCCTCGGCGCGCAGGGCACCGGTCAGGGCGGCGGCGGCGGCATCGTCGATGTCCAGGAACGCGACCTTCGCGCCCTGGCGGGCGAAATGCGCCACCTCCTGCGCACCGATGCCCGAGGCCCCGCCGGTGACCAGCACCACCCGATCGCGCAGGCTGGGATAGATCGCCAGATTATCGGTCATGGTTTGGCTCCTTTCAATGCGGCCACGACCGCCGCGATCACCGCCTCGGCGCCGGGATCGATCGGCACCACGATCGGGGCTTCGTCGGGGCCTGGCTCCTCCAGCGCGGCGAACTGGCTGTCCAGCAGGGCGGGCGGCATGAAATGCCCCTGCCGGCGGGCCATCCGCGCCCCGATCAGGCCGCGCGTGCCCCGCAGATAAACCAGCACCGTATCCGCTCGGCCGCCCGTCAGGATCGCGCGGTAGGCGCGCTTCAGCGCCGAACAGGCGATCACCGCCGAGGCCCCGGCGGCGCGCACCGCATCCGCCTCGGCCGCGATGGCATGCAGCCAGGGCCAGCGATCGTCATCCGTCAGCGGCGTGCCGGCCGCCATCTTCGCGACATTGGCCGGCGGGTGGAACCGGTCGCCTTCCACCAGCCGCCAGCCCAGCGCGCCGGCCACGCCGGTGGCGATGGTGGTCTTGCCGCTGCCGGAGACCCCCATCATCACCACGATCGTCATGCCTTCTTCGGCGCCTCGACATGGCCGCCGAAGCCGAAGCGCATCGCCGACAGCACCTTCTCGGCGAAGGTGTGATCCTGGCGAGAGCGGAAGCGGACGAACAGCGACGCGGCCAGCACATCGGCGGGCACCGATTCCTCGATCGCCGCCTCGATGGTCCAGCGCCCTTCCCCGGAATCGTCGACATGGCCCGAGAACGCCTCCAGCCCCTCGTCCCTTGCCAGCGCCTCGGCCGTCAGGTCCAGCAGCCACGACGTCACCACCGACCCGCGGCGCCAGACCTCGGCGATGTCGCCGACATTCAGGTCGAACCGTTCCCCGTCCGCCAGCTTGGGCGAGGCGCGGTTCTTCAGGATGTCGAAGCCCTCGGCCATCGCCTGCATCATCCCGTACTCGATGCCGTTATGGATCATCTTGACGAAATGCCCCGCGCCGACCGGCCCGGCATGGACGTAGCCCTGCTCGGGGCGGGCATCGCGGCCCTCGCGGCCACGGGTGCGCTCGATCGATCCCATGCCCGGCGCCAGCGCGGCGAAGATCGGGTCCAGATGGTTCACCGCGTCGGTGTCGCCGCCGATCATCAGGCAGTAGCCGCGTTCCAGCCCCCACACGCCGCCCGAGGTGCCGACATCGAGATAGCGGATCCCCTTCGCCGCCAGCTCGCGGCCGCGGCGGACGTCGTCCTTGTAGTAGGTGTTGCCGCCGTCGATGATGATGTCGCCGCGGCCCAGCATCCCGGCCAGGGTGGCGATGGTGTCCTCGGTGATCCGGCCATGCGGCAGCATGATCCACACCGTCTTCGGCGCACCCGTCAGCTTGCCGACCAGGTCCCGAAGATCGGCGGCCGGTATGGCGCCATCCGCGCCCACCGCCTGCACCGCCGCCGTGCTCGCATCCCACACCACGGTGGAATGACCCGCCCGCATCAGCCGGCGCGAGATGTTCGCGCCCATCCGGCCCAGGCCGACAACACCGATCTGCATTCTTCATCCTCCCCAGGGTCACGCCGGCGCCCGCCAGCCGCTGCGCAAACTGCCACAGGCACGGGGCTTGGCAAGCCGCCCCCGGGCGCTGGCGAGGGCCGGCGGGGGCAGCCGCGACGGGTCGGGGCGGCGGTTCCATCAACAAACCGTCAGGCCGGGCGCCGCCGGTCAAATCCAGGCTTGCGCGGCGCAACGGCGGGTGTCACCTGTGACCACCGCTGCTTCGAAGGTCAGGTCGAAGGACACAACCGGCGCATGCCGTTCCATGAGGCACTGGATCAGACGTCCGCAGCCCCCGGCCGCTACAGCGCGACGGTCGTGCTGCGCCTGCTTGCCGTCGCCTCGGTCGTGCTGCCGCTGTCGATCGTCGTCATCACCGGCATCACGCGCTGGCAGGCCGAACATCGCGAGGCCTGGACGACGAATGACCGCCTGGCCAGCCTGATGCAGCTGAACATCGTGCGGCTGCTGCAAACCCAGCTGATGGTGCTGGAAGAAGTCGCGTCCATGGCCGAATGGCTGGACGAGCCGCCCGAGGGTGCCGAGCGCGAGGCGATCATCGGACGGCTGATGCGGATGCGGGCGCATATGCCGCATTTGCGGGAGATCTGCGTGATCAGCCCGAGCGGGCGCGTGATCCTGGACACCGGCGGGATCGCGCCCGCCGGCACCGACCTGAGCAAGCAGGAATTCATCCGCCATTTCTCGGCCGGCGATACCACCCCCTATGTCAGCCGCCCGTTCGAGATCGAGGGACAGGGCACCGTCATCGTCGTGGCGGCGCGCCGCGTCGACCGCGGCGGGGCCTATGCCGGCGTGGTGCTGTCCGTCATCGACCAGGGCTACATCGCCGAGATGTTCCGCCGTGCGATCGACACCTATACGGATTCGGCCGGACGGACGATGACCCTGCGCCGCGCCGACGGCGCCCTGCTGGCGCGCGTCCCGAACGATCCGGCAACCGAACAGAGCGCCGCCGCCGCCGCCGCGATGGCGCGCGGTGCGGCGCCCATGGGCCGCCTGGTGCGGCGTGCCGGGCCAGACGAGCAGGGGGTGCTGGTCACCTGGAGCCGGGTGCCGGACCTGAACCTGAGCGTCGTCAGCTGCGTCACCCGCGCCGCGATCATGCATGCCTGGCTGTCGGGCATGCTGCCGCATCTGTATTTCGGCCTGCCGTCGTCGGTCTGCCTGTTCGTCATCATCCTGTTCGCCATGCACCGCCAGAAGCAGATCGACGAGGAACGCCAGCGCCGCCACGATGCCGAGGAAGCCTACCGCCAGGGCCAGAAGATGGAGGCGCTGGGCAAGCTGACCGGCGGCCTGGCACATGATTTCAACAACCTGCTGGCGGTGATCATGGGCAGCGCGGAGCTCGCCAGGGGGCGCAGCGGCGCGGTGGTGGACCGGTCGCTGGATACGATCCTGCATGCCAGCAGGCGCGCGTCCCGCCTGACGCGGCAGTTGCTGTCGTTCTCCCGCACGCAGGCGGTCATCCCCAAGGTGGTCAGCCTGCAGGCCGAGGGCGAACGTCTGCGCGATATCCTGCGCCCCGCACTCGGCGGCAACATCCTGCTGAGTGTGGTGGTCCCCGACGATACCTGGCCGGTCGAGATGGACCCGGACGAATGGGAGATCGCGCTGCTGAACATCGCGGTGAACGCCCGCGACGCGATGCCCGATGGCGGGCAGTTCGCGATGACAGCCACCAACCTTGATCTCGGCCCCGGCGACGTGCCGGGCACGCCCGGCCTGGCCGGCGCGTATGTGCGCGTCGACCTGCGCGACAGCGGCGGCGGCATGACGCCCGAGGTCATGGCGCGTGCCTTCGAGCCCTTCTTCACCACCAAGGAGACCGGCCGCGGCACCGGGCTGGGGCTGAGCCAGGTCTATGGCTTCGCACGCCAGAGCGGCGGCGGGGTGACGGTGGAAAGCGACGGGCGCACGGGCACCCGCATATCCCTGTATCTGCCACGCTCCCACACCCCGGCATCGGCTCCGGCTCCGGCCCCCGCCCCGGCGGCTGGCGCACCGGACCCGGCGATGCCCGAGGCCGCCATCTTCGCGAGCGCGTCGGACAACTGATCCCGGGCCGGCTTGTTGCCATCCGCCGGAACGCCCAGTCTGCGCTGGGCAGGAAGCGGGCGCGAGCGATGAGCGAGGCACAGGCGGCGGATGGATTGCCGCCCGAGACGAGATGGATCGCGATGCTTGCCATGGGCATCGCGGTGGCGATGTCGGTGCTGGTCGGCTCGATCGCCAATGTCGCCCTGCCGACGATCGCCGCCGATCTGCGGGTGACGCCGTCCGAGTCGATCTGGGTGGTGAACGCCTATCAGCTGGCGGTGACGGTCAGCCTGCTGCCCTTCGCCTCGCTGGGCGATGTGCACGGCCACCGCCGCGTCTATGTCGCGGGGCTGGCGCTGTATATCGCCGCGTCAGTGATCTGCGCGCTCGCCCCGTCGCTGCCGATGCTGATCGCCGGGCGGGTGCTGCAGGGCTTTGGCGGGGCAGGCATCATGAGCGTGAATGGCGCGCTGATCCGCTTCATCTTCCCTCGCGCCCAGCTGGGCCGCGGCGTCGGCTATAACGTCCTGGTCGTGGCCACGTCATCCGCCGCCGGCCCCTCGATCGCCGCGGCGATCATGGCGGTGTCGTCCTGGCCCTGGCTGTTCGCCGCGCAGGTGCCGTTCTGCCTGGTCTCGCTCGCGCTGTCCTGGCGGTTCCTGCCGCCGTCGCCGCTGGCCGGGCACCGGTTCGACCCGATCAGCGCGCTGCTGAACGCGGTGACGCTGGGCTGCTTCATCGGCGGGCTGGACGGGGTCTCGCGCAGCCAGGGCCCGCTGCTGGTGGGCGCGCAGCTTGCCGTGGCGGTGGCGGTGGGGTTCCTGTTCGTGCGCCGCCAGCTGGAGCTGCGGGCGCCGATGCTGCCGGTCGATCTGTTCATGCGCCCGGTCTTCGCCCTGTCGGTCGCCACCGCGACCTGTGCGCACGGGGCGCAGATGATCGCGATGATCGCCCTGCCCTTCTACTTCCAGTATGTCGGCGGGCTGACCCCGATCGAGATCGGCGTGCTGATCACCCCCTGGCCCGCGGTGATCGTGGTGATGGCCCCGATTGCCGGGCGCCTGGCCGACCGCTATCCGGCGGGGCTGCTGGGTGGGCTGGGCCTGGCGGTGATGACGATCGGCCTGGTGCTGGTGCTGACGATGCCGGCCGCGGTCTCGCGCCTGGATGTCGCCTGGCGGCTGATGCTGTGCGGGGCGGGATTCGGGCTGTTCCAGGCCCCGAACAACCGCCTGCTGATCGGCAGCGCGCCGCCGGATCGTGCCGGGGCGGGATCGGGGATGCTGTCGACGTCGCGCCTGGTGGGGCAGACGACAGGGTCCGCCCTGGTCGCGGTGATCTTCGGCCTGACGCACGAGATGGATGGCGCGGTGACGCTGGCGACGCATGCGGCGATCGGGCTGGCCGCGGGGTTCGCGGGGCTGGCGACGGTGCTGAGCTGGCTGCGGCTGCGCGGGACGTAGAGGCGGGACGGCGGCGGGTGCCGTGGCGGGATCAGCCGTTCACCCCGCCGGTGCGCCCGCCGGCCCCGCCGCGCGGTGCGACTGCGCGGCCAGTTCGGCCAGCATCGACCAGATACGGTCGGGCTCCATCGGCACGTCCGGGTCGTTCAGCAGGCGGTCGATCTCGTCCATCTTCCGCGTCAGGTCGGCGTCCGTCATCCCAAGGCTCTCCAGGTCCAGACATCGGCCATCATGGCCCCAATCATGGCGGGGTCAGGGCGACATCGTGGTTTCACCATGAACCGGCTAGCGCATGATCACGCTGAGCGGAACCGTGGCAGCGGGTGAATCATGCGCTCAAACAATGAGCTAGCGCGCGCTGACCGTTTACGGTCAGCCGGAAAGCGCGCTAGCGGGAACCGATTAACGAAACCCCAATGCTCATTCCGACGAAAGCACCGACGGCGCCAGCGCCGGCGTCCGGGCCGCGGGGTGGCCGGGGTTGCGGAACCGCAACTCCCCCTCGGGCGCAGCGTCGGGCTGGCGCGCGCCGAACAGTTCCAGCCGCGACACGAAGGACAGCGCGACGACCGGGCGGGCCTCGGGGTCGGTCAGGAAGCGGCGGGCCTCGCCTTCCAGTTCAAGCCGGTCGCGCAGCCCGCGCCATTCGCCGCGATCGGTATCCTCGACGAAGGTCGCGATGATGCCGGGCCGCGTGCCGGTCAGCCGCGCGGGTGCGATGGCGGCGAGGCGGCGGCGGATGGCCGAGGCGATCTCGTCCTCCTGCCCGGCACGGGCGGCCATCACGAACACGCTGTCGGCGGCGATGGTCACGGCCAGGTGCGCCTCGGGCCCGAACTGCTGGCGCAGCGACGACAGCAGCCCCAGCTCGGCGGCCTGCGCCCCGGCCAGCAGCAGCGGGTCCAGCCGCAGGACGATCGCCTCGTCATGGTTGTGGCGCGTGCGGGACTGCAACAGCACGCGGATGCGGTCGTGCAGGCGCGCCAGAACCTCGCCATCGGCATCCGCGCCCAGCCCGCCCCGCAGGCCCTGCGGCAGGGTCATCTTCAGCAGATAGCGGCCGGGATGGTCCGCCAGCCAGGTCTGCAGGTCCGGGTCGATTCGGTCGGCCAGGCGGAACCAGGCGCCGCGATGCACGCCCCTGCCCTCCTCGGCCGAGAACACGTCGCAGGCGACCTCGGCCTCCACCCCGTCACGGGTCAGCAGCAGGTCGAACGGCGCGCCATCCTCCAGCCCGGGAAAGCCGACCTCGAAGCCGCGCCCGCGATGGCGCATCGCGGTGCGGACCAGATGGAACAGCGGGATCAGCGTCGCCTCGCCGGTCAGCGCCTCGCGCAGCATCGCCTCCAGCCGCACCTGCCCCGCCGCGCTCAGCCGCTTCGGCAGCGCCGCCAGCTCCGCCCCGATCGCGACCACCAGCCGCTCGGCCAGGTTCTGCGGGCGCGCGCCGGGCTGGCGCATCCGTTCGATCGTCAGCTCGACCGCATGACGCTGGCGCAGCGCCTGCCCGGCGCGCGGGCCGCCGGCGGCACGGTCGCGCAGGGTTTCCAGGCGGACCGACCACTCGGTCTCACCGGCAAGCGCGACCAGCGCGCCGAGGTCACGCTGGTCGACGAGAGGAGAGGAACGCGGCATGGGCTGGGAAATCACCTTGGTATGGCGGCGCCATTGAGGGCCGAAAATTCCCGACCGTCAAGCTGGGTTATTAACCGATCACCGCCCCGCCCGGGCAATCCGCGCCATTTTCCGCGACCGTCATGGGTGAAAATCCGAGGTTGAAACTCGGGCCTCAGTCTCGCATACCCCTGCCATGCGAACATGTTTGATCACCGGAATCACCGGGCAGGATGGCGCCTATCTGGCAAAGCTCATGCTGGAGAAGGGGTATCGCGTCGTCGGCCTGATGCGCCGATCATCGTCGTCGGACGTGGTGGGCGAGCGGCTGCGCTGGCTTGGCATTCTCGACGATGTCGAACTGGCGGAAGGCAACCTGATCGACCTGTCCAGCCTGATCCGGCTGGTGCAGAAATACGCCCCGGACGAGATCTACAACCTGGGCGCCCAGAGCTTCGTCGCCACGTCCTGGAGCCAGCCGCTGCTGACCGGGCAGGTGACCGCGATGGGCGTGTCGAACCTGCTGGAAGCCGTCCGCATCGCCAAACCCGACGCGCGGTTCTATCAGGCGTCCTCGTCCGAGATGTACGGGCTGATCCAGGAACCGCGGCAAAGCGAGCGGACGCCGTTCTACCCGCGCTCCCCCTATGCCGTGGCCAAGCTGTACGGCCATTGGATGACGGTGAACTACCGCGAGAGCTTCGGGATGCATGCCTCCTCGGGCATCCTGTTCAACCACGAAAGCCCGCTGCGCGGCATCGAGTTCGTCACCCGCAAGGTCACCGATGGGGTGGCGCGGATCAAGCTGGGCCTGGCGAAGGAGCTGCCGCTGGGCAATCTGGAGGCCCGCCGCGACTGGGGCCATGCCCGCGACTAGGTGTAGGCGATGGCGCTGATGCGGGAGCAGGAC
>CAYZKM010000156.1:0-9138 GCA_964478525.1 uncultured Bifidobacterium sp. | reverse complement strand
CGCGACCTGATCGGCTACGGCGCCAACCCGCCCAACCCGCATTGGCCGAACGACGCCCGCCTCGCCGTCAATTTCGTGCTGAATTTCGAGGAGGGATCCGAACCCTCGATCGGCGACGGTGACCCGGCCTCGGAAGCCGGGCTGACCGAGTATGGCGGTCCCAGCCCGGTGCCGCATGGCCGCGACCTGGCCGCCGAGGGCATGTTCGCCTATGGCAGCCGAGCGGGGTTCTGGCGGATCATGCGGCTGTTCGCGCAACGGAAGCTGCCGATCACGGTATTCGGCTGTGCCCTGGCGCTGGAGCGCAACCCGCCCGCCGCCGCCGCCATCCGCGACGCCGGCCACGATGTCTGCTGCCATGGCTGGCGGTGGGAGAAGCACTTCGAGCTGGCCGAGGATGTCGAGCGCGCACGCATCGCCCGCGCGGTGGCCTCGCTGCGCCAGACCATGGGGGAACGCCCGCTGGGCTGGTATTGCCGGTCCGGCCCCGGCGTGAACACCCGCCGCCTGCTGGTGGAAGAAGGCGGGTTCCTGTACGACTCCGACGCCTATGACGACGACCTGCCGTACTGGACCACCGTGTCCGGCAAGCCCCATCTGGTCGTGCCGTACAGCCTGTCGACCAACGATGCCAAGTTCGGCCGCGGCGTGTTCGCGACCGGGGACGACTTCTTCCAATACTGCCGCGACGGGTTCGAGTTTCTGTACCGGGAAGGCCGGACGCAGCCCAAGATGATGTCCATCGGCCTGCATATGCGCCTGATCGGCCATCCCGCCCGCGCCGCGGGGCTGGAGCGTCTGCTGGACCACATCACCCGCTTCAGTGGCGTCTGGATCACACGTCGACTCGATATCGCTCGGCACTGGGCTGCCACGCACCCCGCGCCGGTTGCGAGCGGTGGGGCAGGCTGATAGGCAACACCGATGCCGCAGTGCAGCAAAACCCCGGCACGGACCCGTGATGCCTGACAGCCATATCCTCGTCGTCAAGCTGGGCGCGTTCGGCAACATCATCCTGTCCCTGAGCGCCTTCGCCGCGATCCGCCGCCACCATCCGCGGGCGCGGATCAGCGTGCTGACCACCAGGCCCTATGCCGCCTGGCTCGGGACGATGCCGTATTTCGACCAGGTGCTGATCGATGAGCGGCCGCCCTGGTGGGACCTCGCCGGTGTGCTGCGGCTGCGGCGCACGCTGGCGCGCGGCGGCTTCACGCGGGTGTACGATCTGCAGACCTCGGGCCGGTCGTCCCGCTATTTCCGCATGTTCCCCCGGCGCGCGCGGCCGGAATGGTCGGGGATCGCGGCGGGATGTTCCCATCCGGATCGGGACCCCGGGCGGAACGCGCTGCACGATGTGGACCGCCAGCACGGGCAGCTGCACCAGGCGGGGATCGCGGACATTCCCCCCGCCGACCTGACCTGGAGCCGCGGCAACCCCGCCCGTTTCGGCCTGCCCGACGGGATCGCGCTGCTGGCGCCCGGCAGCTCTCCGCACCGGCCGCAGAAGCGCTGGCCGGTGGCGCATTACGCCGCCCTGGCCGAGAGGCTGCGCAAGGCCGGGCTGACGCCGGTGGTGATCGGCGTGAAATCCGAGCAGCCTCTGGCCGCCGGCATTCCCGCCGCCATCGACCTGACCGGGCAGACCGATCCCGCCGACCTGGCCGACCTGGCGCGCGCCGCGCGGTTCGCGGTGGGCAACGACACCGGCCCGATCCACCTGACCGCGACGGCGGGCTGCCCGACGGTGGTCCTGTTCTCGGACGATTCCGACCCCGCCCTGTGCGCCCCGCGCGGCCCCGCGGTGACCGTGCTGCGCCGCCCGTCACTGGCGGACCTGGCGGTGGACGAGGTGTTCGCCGCCCTGCCTCTGCCCGCGCCGGTCGCCGCCTGATGGCCGAGGCGCCGCGTGTGCAGGCACCGGAAGCGGCGGATGGCATCCCGGTTCCACAGCGGTACTGGGCGATCCTGACGATCGCCCTGGGCCTGACGCTGGCCGTGCTGAACGGTGCCATCGCCAATGTCGCGCTGCCGGCCATCGCGCGCGATGTGCAGACCAGCCCGGCGAACTCGATCTGGGTGGTCAACGCGTTCCAGCTTGCCGTCACCGTCTCGCTCCTGCCCTTGTCGTCGCTGGGGGAGATCCACGGCTATCGCGTCGTGTATCGCTGGGGGCTGGTGGTGTTCACCATCGCCTCCCTGTTCTGCGCGCTGTCGGATTCGCTGCCGGTGCTGATCGTCGCGCGGGTGCTGCAGGGCTTCGGCGCGGCGGGGATCATGAGCGTGAACAGCGCGCTGATCCGCTTCATCTACCCGCGCCGCTGGATCGGGCGCGGGGTGGGGATCAATGCCACGATCGGATCGATCGCCTCGGCCGCCGGTCCATCGGTGGCGTCCGCCGTGCTGGCCGTCGCCCATTGGCCCTGGCTGTTCGCGGTGAACGTGCCGCTGGGCATCGCGGCGGGCGTCATCGCCTGGCGCGCCCTGCCGCAGACGCCCCGATCGCATGCGCGGTTCGACCTGGGCAGCGCGGTCTTGCAGGCCGTGGCGTTCGGCACGCTGCTGATCGGCATCTCGGAGTTCGGGCATGGCGAGGCGCCGGTGATGGTGGCCGCGCAACTGCTGATCGCCGCCGTGGCCGGGTATTTCCTGGTGGTCCGGCAGATGTCGCGCACCGCGCCGCTGTTGCCGGTCGACCTGCTGCGCATCCCGTTGTTCGCCCTGTCGGTTGCCAGCTCGATCTCCTCCTTCGTCGCGCAATCCATGGCGCAGGTGTCGATGCCGTTCCTGTTCCAGCACGATCTTGGCATGGACCAGGTGATGACGGGGCTGCTGATGACGCCCTGGCCGCTGACGGTCGCGGTGATCGCGCCCTTCGCCGGGCGGCTCGCGGATCGCTATCCGGCCGGGCTGCTGGGTGGCTGCGGGATGGTGGTGATGGGGATCGGCCTGGCCTGCATGGCCGCGCTGCCGCCGGATCCCGGCTTTGTGGACATCGCCTGGCGGATGACGGTGTGCGGCATCGGCTTCGGCTTCTTCAACACCCCGAACAACCGCGCGATCCTGACCTCGGCCCCGCCCGCGCGCACCGGCGGGGCGTCCGGGATGCAGGCGACCGCGCGGCTGCTGGGCCAGACGGTGGGGGCGGCCGTGGTTGCGATGGTATTCGCCGCGCGGCCCGAGGGCGGCACGACCTGGACCCTTGTCATCGCCGCCGTCATGGCCGGCATTGCCGCCGCGATCAGCTTCACCCGGCTGGCGGCACCGACCCCGGCGCGTTGAGCGTTCGCCGCGCTGACCGTTTACGGTCGGGCGGAAAGCGGTCAAATGGCGGGACGGCGCGCCGGCACAGGCGCCTGGGCAGGAAACCCGGAAGCGGATGATGGCGGCGGACACCTCAAGCGGCGACCCATACCGATTGCGCCGGCCCATCGCGGCCGAGGAATGGGATGCCTATCACGCGATCCGCCGCCGCGTCGCGTTCGAGGACGGCGAGGACCCCGGCGACGATGCCGAGGAGCAGGCGCCGGACCACTACCCGCTGCTGCTGTGGTGCGGCGATCGCCCGATCGGGACGATCCGGGTGGACGCGCTGGACGGCGGGGCGGCGGCGTTCCGCCTGGTGGCGATCGATCCGCGCGAGCAGGGCCGTGGCCACGGGCGGGCGATCCTGCGCGAGGCCGAGGCCTTCGCCCGCGACATCGGCTGCCGCAAGGCCGTGGTCTATGCCACGCCCGAGGCCGCCGGCTTCTACGACGCCGCCGGCTATGCCGAGGACCCGTTCGACGACCAGTATTTCGGCGGCGTGGTGCAGATGACGAAGGCGCTGCACTATGCGGGGTTCACCACCGGGGGTGACGAGTAGCGACGGCCC
The DNA here is from genome assembly GCA_964478525.1 of uncultured Bifidobacterium sp. Classification (GTDB taxonomy): domain Bacteria; phylum Pseudomonadota; class Alphaproteobacteria; order Acetobacterales; family Acetobacteraceae; genus Rhodopila. Next base: position 5,267 of record CAYZKM010000156.1, on the reverse strand, counting down.
GACGGCCGGGGCTTCGAGCCCGCGGCATGAACCGTTTCTTTACCCATCGGTGCCACGCTGGCGGCCATGTCCGACAGCACCCTCTTCGCCGCGCCCGCCCGCCTGCGGCGCCTGCAGATCGAGATCACCACCGGCTGCAACCTCCGCTGCGCCGGGTGCCAGCGGACCATCGGCATGGATGCCGGCACCTGGCGCAATGCCCATATGCCACCCGCCCGCCTGGCCGCCATCCTGGCCAACGCGCCCCCGGCCGATGCGGTGATCCTGCAGGGTATCGGCGAGCCGACCCTGCACCCCGCGCTGGGCGCGATGATCGCCGCCGCCCGGGCCAGCGGAAAATTCGGCGTCGTCAGCTTCAACACCAACGCCCTGCTGCGCGAGCCCGCCGAGTACCGGCATCTGCGCGAACAGGGCCTGGGGCATGTCAGCATCTCGGTCGACAGCCTGGACCCCGGCACGGCCGCGGCGGTGCGCGCCGGCACCGATTGCGCGCGCCTCGCCGCCGCGGTGCCCGCGCTGATCCGGCTGTTCCAGGGCGCGGTCACGCTGTCGGTCGTGCTCAGCCGCCGCAACCTGGACGCGCTTGGCGCGCTGCTGCGCCAGCTGCACGCGCTGGGCGGGCGCACCATCGAGGTGCAGCCCCTGGTCAGCTACGCCGCCACGGCCGAACCGATGGCGCTGCGCGGCGACGACATGCGCGCCGCGCTGGCGACCATCGCCGCCGCCAGGCAGGCGCTGCCGGACCTGACGGTGCTGCCCGCCCCGGCGCTGACGCCCGATGGCAGCCGCTGCCGCCGCCCGTTCCGCGCGGCCTATGTCACCGTCGACGGGTTCCTGACCCCGTGCTGCCTGACCAACGATCCCGACCTGTTCGGCCGGGTCAGTCTGGCCGAGATGCCGTTCGCCCAGGCCTGGCAGATGCCGGGGGTCCGTCGCTTCCTGGACGCCTATTTCGACGCCGAACCGGCGATGTGCCGCGGCTGCGCGTTCAACCCGGCCATCCCGCGCGCCTCGATCGATGCAGCACCGGGGGCGACGCCGGGGCAGGACCGGCTGCGCGCCGGCGACATCGCGGGCGCCGACGCCGCGTTCCGCCAGGCCCTGGCCGGGTCGGCCGAAGCGCTGCACGGGCTGGGGCTGGCGCGCTTCCAGGCCGGCGACCCCGCTGGCGCCGAACCGCTGCTGCGCGCCGCCCGCGCCCTGGAACCGGGATCGCGCGTGGCGCACAACCTGGCCATGGCGCTGGAACGCATGGGCCGCCGAGCGGATGCGATCGCGCTGGAACGGGAGAATCTGGCCGACCATCCCGGCTATGTCCCGTCCTATCACGGCCTGTCCAACGCGCTGGAGGCAGCGGGTGAGCGGTCGGGTGCCGCCGGTGTCGAACTGGCGCTGATCGAGCGTGCCCTCGATGCCGGCAACGATGCCATCGTCGCGGCCGCGACGGCGCGGGTGATCGCGCTCGATCCGGGGCACCCCGCCCTGGTGCGGGTGGCGAACCGGCTGCGCATCGCCGGGCGCGGGCCCGCCGCCATCGCCCTGCTGGACGCCCGCATCGCCGGCGCGCCCGACGATGCCGGCGCCCGCCTGTCGCGCGCCATGGGCCGGCTGGCCGTCGTGCATGCCGATGCGGCCGAGATCGCCCCCCGTCGCGCCGCCTATGCGCGGGAGCTGGCGGCGCTCGATGCCTGCGTGACCGGCGATGCCGGCGGCGAGCAGGTCGGCACCGCCAAGCCGTTCTACCTGTCGTACCAAGGCGAGGACGATACGGAACTGCAGCGTCTGTACGGACGTATCGTCAGCCGCATGATCGGTCCGTCGCCGCCGCTGGTCCCGCCCGCGCTGGAGGGACGCATCCGCGTCGGCTTCGCCACCGCCTATTTCCATCTGCACTCGGTCTCGAAACTGTTCGGCGGCTGGATCCGCCATCTGGATCGCCACCGCTTCGAGGTCATCGGCTATCACCTCGGCGAGGGGGAGGACGCGACCAGCGCCGATCTCGCCGCCCATTGCGCGCGCTTCCATCGCGGCCCGTGCGACGAGGCGGGATGGATCGCGCGGATCGCGGCGGATGCGCCGCATGTGCTGATCTACCCCGAGATCGGCATGCATCCGCTGGCGCTGCGCCTGGCCTGCCGACGGCTGGCACCGGTGCAATGCGCCGCCTGGGGCCATCCCGTCACCACCGGCCTGCCGACCGTCGATCATTTCCTCAGCAGCGAGATGATGGAACCGGCGGATGGCGCGCGTCACTACACCGAGCATCTGGTGCGCCTGCCGAACCTGTCGGTGCAGTACCGTCCGCCGCCCGCCGATACCGGCACCCTGACGCGCGCCGGCATCGGCCTGGCGGACGCGGACATCGCCTATCTGTGCTGCCAGTCGCTGTTCAAATACCATCCCGCCGATGACGCGGTGCTGGCGGCCATCGCCGCGCGTGTGCCGGCGGCGCGGTTCGTGTTCATCGGCGATCGCGCCCGCGATGCGAACGCGCGCATCCTGCACGACCGCCTGGCCGGTGTCTTTGCGCGGGCCGGGCTGGATCCGGCGCGGCGGCTGCTGTTCGTCCCGCCCGTGGCGGCCGAGGAATTTCCCGCCTTGCTGCGCGCGTCCGACATCTATCTGGACAGCATGCGCTGGTCGGGTGGCAACACCACGCTGGAGGCGATCGCCTGCGGCCTGGCGGTGGTCACCCTGCCTGGCGCGATGATGCGCGGACGGCACAGCGCCGCGATCCTGCGCCGAGCCGGTGCGGAACGATGGATCGCGGGGTCGGTGGAGGATTATGTGGCATTGGCCGCATCGCTGGCCGACCCGGCCGAACGCGCGGGCGCATGTGCGATGTTGCGGAACGGGCAGGCGGCGCTGTTCGACGATCCGGTACCGGTGCGGGCGCTGGAGGCGTTCCTGTATCACGCGGCAGCCGCTGCCTGTTCGGCGCGTCCGGCTGCCGCGTGATCGCGTGGGTCAGTTGAAGTTCAGCTTCAGGCCCGGCTCCGGCCATTCCATCACGCCCAGGCATCCGGTGTCCGACAGCGTGATATACGCCGTCCTCATGTCCGGCCCGCCGAAGCAGATATTGGTCGGGTAGGTGTCGGGCATCTTCACCGCGCGCACGATCTCACCGCTGGGCGAGATCTCGGTGATATAGCCGGTGGTCAGCGTCGCGACGGCGATGTTGCCGCTGGCCATCACGGCCAGGCTGTCGAAGCGGGCATTGCCCGGCAGGCCCGCGATCACGCGTCCGCCATGGGCATGGTGCGGCGGCGGCTTGCGCAGCACGCCCGGCGCCTCGATGTCGAAGGCCCACAGGCGCGCGCCCTCGGTATCGGCGACGTAGATGGTCTTGCCATCGGGCGACAGGCCGCATCCGTTGGGGGACAGGATCGGATAGGCGATCTCGATCACCTTCGACCCGTCGGGCAGCGCGTAGTACAGCCCGCCATTGTCGCGGTGGCGCGGATAGCGCTTGCCCAGGTCGGTGAAATAGAACCCGCCATGCACGTCGAACACCAGATCGTTCGGCGCCGACAACTTGTGGCCGTTCACCTCGGTATACAGCGTGCGATACTGGCCGGTCCTGGCGTCGATGCGCTGGATCGAGCCGTGCTTGTAGTCGGGGTGCGGGCCCTGGCCCATCGACGTGCCCTCGACATAGCGGCTGCCGCCGTTGTTGCAGAGGTAGAACGCCCCGTCCGGCCCCATCGCCAGCCCGTTCGGCCCGCCGCCGGTGGCCGAGAACGCATGCACGGTGCCGTCGGGGGTGACGCGGGAACAGCGGTTGTTGCGGATTTCGGTCAGCACGACCGACCCGTCGGCGCACACGACCGGGCCTTCGGGAAAGCCCAGGCCCGTGGCCAGGATTTTGACGTCGCTCATGGATGCGTTTCTCCCTCGGATGCACCTATCGTCGCCAGCCGGAAGCCGGCGTCAAGGGTGGAACCGGAGAGGCGCCGCCTGCCGGCGCTACACCACCCGGCGGAGATCCAGCGTCCGCGGATGCTCGCGGGAGCGGTTCACGGCCGGCTCGGGCATCGACCCTGGCGTATGCCCGAACGGGAAGAACCGCGCGCGCCGGCGGGCCTCCGCCTCGTTCGCGTTCACCGGGAAGCGTTCGTAGTTGCGTCCGCCCGGATGCGCGACGTGATACGTCATCCCGCCCACGCTGCGACCCGACCAGCTGTCATAGATATCGAATACCAGCGGCACCTGCGGCTGGATCGTCGGATGCAGGGAACTCGGCGGATTCCACGCCTTGAACCGCACCCCGCCGACGAATTCGCCTTCCCGGTCGGTGCGGTCCAGCGGCACCGCCGCCCCGTTGCAGGCCAGGACATAGCGTTCGCCGACCCAGCCGGTGACGCGCGCCTGCACCCGCTCGATCGAGCTGTCGACATAGCGCACCGTCGCCCCGCCGGCGGGTTCCTCGCCCAGCACGTGCCACGGTTCCAGTGCGTTGCGCAGTTCCAGCGCCATGCCGCGCAGCGCGATCTCGCCCACATGCGGGAAGCGGAACGCCAGGTGCGGGGTGAACCAGTCGGGATCCAGCGGGAAGCCGAGGCCGCCCAGCTCCTCCAGCGCGTCGCGCAGGTCCTGCTCCACATAATGGGGCAGCATGAAATCGTCGTGGATGCGGGTGCCCCAATGCACCAGCCGCCGCTCGTACGGGTGCTCCCAGAACGCCGCGACGGCGGACCGCATCAGCAGCATCTGCGCGGCCGACATGCGGGCGTGCGGAGGCATCTCCAGCGCGCGGAACTCGACCAGGCCACGCCGGCCCGACGCGCTTTCCGGCGCATACATCTTGTCGATACAGAATTCGGTGCGATGGGTATTCCCGGTCATGTCCGCCAGGATATTGCGGAACAGACGGTCGGTGATCCAGGGCGCCACCGGCTGCCTCGCATCGATCTGCCCGAACGCGATCTCCAGCTCGGCCAGGCTGTCCTGGCGCGCCTCGTCGACGCGGGGATGCTGGCTGGTCGGGCCGATGAACTGGCCCGAGAAGGCGAAGGACAGGGCGGGATGGTTGTGCCAGAAGCCAAGCAGCGATTTCAGCAGATCGGGCCGGCGCAGAAATGGCGAGTCCTCGGCCCGCGCCGCGCCCATCACCACGTGGTTGCCGCCGCCGGTGCCGACATGGCGGCCATCCAGGTTGAACTTCTCGGTCGCCAGCCCGACCTGGCGCGCATCCTCGTACAGCGCCTCGGTCATCTCCAGCTGCTGCGCCCAGCTGGTGGCCGGGTGGATGTTCACCTCGATCACGC
>CAYZKM010000155.1:0-9158 GCA_964478525.1 uncultured Bifidobacterium sp. | reverse complement strand
CGTGCCGGTGACGCTGCTGGTCGATACCGGTGCCGAACGCAGCATGCTGTCCGAGGACGCGGTACAGCGGCTGGGCCTGCCGCGCGATGCGCGGTTCGTCAGCACGACAGGCGGCGTCGGCGGGTCGGCCAGGACGCAGGATGCGCGCATCGACGCCCTGGTGCTGGGCAATGTCCGGTTTCCGGTGGACCGGCTGACGGTGAACCGGCTCGCCCCAGGCCTGCCGGTGGACGGGCTGCTGGGCGCGGACATCCTGCTGGCCTTCGACCTCGATATCGACGTGCCCGGCGGGAAGCTCAGCCTGTACCGGGTGCGGCGCTGCCCGGTGGCCGATCCGCCATGGGCCGAACCGGCGGTGCCGATCGCCGGCGTATCCGCGCTGCGCGACCGGATGATGGTGCCGTTCACGCTGGACAACCAGGCGGGGCTGGCGCTGCTGGACACCGGCGCGCAAACCACCGCGGTGGGGCGGTCCTTCGCTGCTCGGCTGGGGCTGACCGACGAGGCGATGTCGACCGACCGCGCGCTGGACATCGCCGGCGTCGGCGCCGGCACCATGAAGGCGCGCCTGCACTGGTTCCGGATGCTGCTGATCGGCCCGGTCGCGGTGCAGGGGGTGATGCTGCCCGTGCTGCCCACCGATCTGGGGTTCGGCGACGGGCTGATCGGGCAGGATTTCATGCTGGGCCGGCGGGTGTGGATGTCGTTTCCGACGCGGCGGCTGTTCATCTCGCAGCACGGGCATGAGACGTTGCTACGAAAATAGAGACGCCTGACGCCGAGCCGGCGGAAAATGGTAACGCCTGACTTGAAGCCGGTTGCATCGCCGATTAGGGTCGGATCACGATCCGTCCGGAACGAACACGTCATGGCAGCGCCGCCCGCCACAGCCTTTCCGACCATCAGCCCGGCCGAAATCCAGATCCTGATTTCGCGCGCCGGCCTGATGCTCAACCCTGGGCAGGTGGCGGATCTGGTCCTGGCATGGCGGCAGGTGGCGGGGCTGATCGCAGCGATGCCGCATGACCGTCCGCTGGCCGACGACATGGCCGTGGTGTTCCGCCTGCCCTCGCCCATCGGCGCCGCACCGGTCGCACCGGTCGCACCGGCCCGCAAGGCGGCGGTGGGGGCACGGGCATCGACGCGGGCACCGGCGAAGACCGTACCGAAGACCGCGACCAGGCTCGCGGCCCAATCTCCGGCCCGGTCCCTGGCCAAATCCCCGGCCAAGCCCCCGGCCAAGCCCCCGGGCAGGAAACCGGCGAAAGCCGCGCTGACGCCATCGGCCAAGGCCGCGACGAAGACCCGCGCCGCGCAGGCCGGGGCCAGGCCGGTGCCAAAGCCGGCCGCCGCGCCGGCGATGAAGGCCGCCACCAAAGCGCCCACTGGCAAAACACCCGCTGGAAAAACGCCCACCCGGTCCGCCGCCTCCAGAAAAGCCGCCCCTAAAGCCGCCCGCCCGGCGCCCGCCCGCTCGGCCGCGCCTCGCCGATGAAGCCACCCGTCGCCCCCTTCCTCACCATCGCCGAGGCCGGGCGGCTGATCGCCCGCAAGCAGCTCTCGCCCGTCGAGCTCACCCGCGCCCTGCTGAAGCGGATCGAGGCCACCGATCCCCGCCTGAACGCCTTCCTGACCGTGACCGGGCAGCGCGCCATGGCCATGGCGCGCGCTGCCGAGAAGGCGGCGATGGCCGGCGGCAAGGGTCCGCTGCTGGGCATTCCGCTCGCCTACAAGGACATCTACGAAACCGCCGGCATCCGCACGACCGCGCATTCCCGCATCCTGTCGGACAACATCCCCAGACAGGACGCCGAGACGATCCGCCGGCTGCACGAGGCCGGGGCGGTGATGCTGGGCAAGCTGGCCACGCACGAGTTCGCCATCGGCGGTCCCGCCACCGATCTGCCCTGGCCGCCGGCGCGCAATCCGTGGGACACGCGCCGCTTCACCGGCGGGTCGTCATCCGGGTCGGGCGCGGCGGTCGCCGCCGGCCTGGCTCTGGGGGCGCTGGGCTCCGACACCGGCGGGTCGATCCGCCTGCCGGCCGCCTATTGCGGCATCGCCGGGCTGAAGCCGACGCCCGGGCTGGTCTCGCGCCGCGGCGTGATCCCGCTGGCGCCCAGCCTGGACACCGCCGGGCCGATGGCCTGGACGGCCGAGGATTGCGCGATCCTGCTGGACGTCCTGGCCGGGCACGACCCGCTGGACCCGGCCTCGGTCGCCGTGCCGCCCGTCGCCTATGCCAGGGCGATCGAAGCGCCGCTGAGCGGGCTGCGCGTCGGCGTGCTGCGCCGCTTCTTCGAACACGACGTGCCGGCCGCGCCCGAGACCCTGCGGATGATGGCCGACTCCATCCGCGTGCTCCGATCGCTCGGCTGCAAGGTCGAGGATGCCACCCTGCCGCCGGTGTCCGACTATAACGGCGTCGGGCGGGTGCTGATCTCCTCGGAAGCCTATGCGCTGCACGAGGCGACGTTGAAGACCCGCCTCTCGGACTATTCCCGCGTGTTCCGCATCCGCGTGCTGTCCGGCGCGCTGATCCGGGCCGCCGACTATATCAACGCGCAGCGCCGGCGCAGCGACCTGATCGCGGCCACGGCCGAGGCGTTCCGCAGATTCGACGTGCTGATCTGCGCCCCCACGGCCGATGCCGCGCCGATGCTGGCCGAGCAGCGCCCGGATGAGGGCTTTGCGAGGCCGTTCGTGACCACGGTCGCCAATGTCGCCGCGGTGCCGTCGATGGTGGTGTGCGGCGGGTTCACCGCGACCGGGCTGCCGCTGGGGCTGGAGATCATGGGTCCTGCCTGGAGCGATGCCACGGTGCTGCGCGTCGGCCATCATTTCGAGCAGGCGGCCGGCACGCGGACCCGCCGCCCGACACCCTGACACGGCGCGGCGGGCACGCATCCGCTTGACTTGCCGCGCCGCACAAGGCTTGTCTCCCGCCCTCACAACATCGGCCGCGGATCGAACTCGCCATGCACCCCTATCGCACTCATACCTGCGCCGCGCTGCGCGCCTCGGATGCCGGCCAGACGGTCCGCCTGTCGGGATGGGTGCATTCCAAGCGAGACCATGGCGGGCTGCTGTTCATCGATCTGCGCGACCATTACGGCGTGACGCAATGCGTGTTCGCCTCGGGCTCTCCGGCCTTCGCCGCGGCCGAGGCGGCGCGCCCGGAAACCGTGATCACCGTCACCGGGCAGGTGGTGACGCGCGAGGCCGGCACGGTGAACCCGCGGCTGGACACCGGCGAGATCGAGCTGCGGGTCGTGGACCTGGCCGTGCAGTCCGCCGCCGCGGTGCTGCCGATGCAGGTCGCGGGGGATGAGAAATTCCCCGAGGATATCCGCCTGAAATACCGCTTCATCGACCTGCGGCGCGACAAGCTGCACCGGAACATGGTGCTGCGGTCGAAGGTCATCACCTCGATCCGCCAGCGGATGATCGATGCCGGGTTCATGGAATACCAGACGCCGATCCTGACCGCGTCCAGCCCCGAGGGCGCGCGGGACTTCCTGGTGCCGGCGCGGATGCATCCGGGCAAGTTCTATGCCCTGCCGCAGGCCCCGCAGCAGTTCAAGCAGCTGCTGATGGTCGCCGGCTTCGACCGGTATTTCCAGATCGCACCGTGCTTCCGCGACGAGGCCTCGCGCGCCGACCGCAGCCCGGGGGAGTTCTATCAGCTCGACTTCGAAATGAGCTATGTGACGCAGGAAGACGTGTTCAACACGATCGAGCCGGTGATCGCCGGCGTGTTCGAGGAGTTCGCCGACGGCCGGGCGGTGACGCCGCCGAAGTTCCCGCGCATTCCCTATGATACGGCGATGCTGGAATTCGGGTCCGACAAGCCCGACCTGCGCAACCCGCTGCGTATCGCCGATGTCACCACGCAATATGCCGGCTCGGGCTTCGGCCTGTTCGCGCGCATCGCCGCATCGGGCGGCGTGATCCGCGCCATCCCCGCCCCGGGTGCCGGATCGCAGCCGCGCAGCTTCTTCGACAAGCTGAACGACTGGGCGCGCGGGGAAGGCCAGGGCGGCCTGGGCTATATCATCTTCGATGCCGAGGGGCCGAAGGGACCGATCGCGCGCAACCTGGAAGCGGACCGTGCGGAGTCGATCCGCCTCGCCTGCGGCCTGCAGGCGGGTGATGCCGTGTTCTTCGTCGCCGGCAAGAAGGAGGAGGCGCCGAAATTCGCCGGCGTGGTGCGCAACCGCGTCGCGGACGAGCTGGACCTGGCCGAGAAGAACGCGTTCCGCTTCTGCTGGATCACCGACTTCCCGATGTATGAGCTGAACGAGGAGACCGGGCAGGTCGATTTCAGCCACAACCCGTTCAGCATGCCGCAGGGCGAGCTGGAAGCGCTGAACACCCAGGACCCGCTGACCATCAAGGCGTTCCAGTACGACATCGTCTGCAACGGCATCGAGCTGTCGTCGGGCGCGATCCGCAACCACCGCCCCGACATCATGCTGAAGGCGTTCGAGATCGCCGGCTACAAGGCCGAGGAGGTGGAGGCGCGCTTCGGCGGCATGCTGAACGCCTTCCGCTATGGCGCCCCACCGCATGGCGGATCGGCCCCCGGCATCGACCGTATCGTGATGCTGCTGGCCGACGAGCCGAACATCCGCGAGGTGATCCTGTTCCCGCTGAACCAGCAGGGCGAAGACCTGCTGATGGGCGCCCCGGCCGAGATCCCCGCCGCCCGCCTGAAGGAGCTGTCGCTGAAGATCGACATCCCGCCGCCCCGCCCGCGCGCCACCACCGCCTGAACCCTATCCGGCCGCCGCCATGGGCGGGCGGACCGGCAGGCATCTCATGTGGCACCGGCAGGGCCGGGCGCCTATCTTCACGGGATCGATCCCGCGACCGGCACCGAATCGGAGTCCTTCATGCGTCTTCCCGCCGCGCTGGCAGCTTTGGTCCTGATGGCGGCGAGCCATGCCGCCCCGGCGGCAAACGCGCCTGCCGCCGCCCCCACGCTCGCCGCGCACAAGGCCGCCTATGTGCTGACGCTGGACAGCGTGCGCGGCAACGACATCGTCGCCGCCCGCGGCACCATGGGGTACGAGATCGTCGATGCCTGCGACGGCTGGGCCGTGCGCCAGAAGCTGCAGATGGTCATCACCAACTCGGACGGGCAGGACATCGAGATGGTGTCCGACTATACGACCTGGGAAGCCAAGGACGGGCTGAAGCTGCGCTTCCGCATGAAGCAGACGACCGAGACCGCGGTCAGCAGCCAGACCGAGGGCACCGCCACGCTGCGCCGCCCCGGCGGGCCCGGTGAAGCGCGCTATACCGTGCCGCGCCAGTCCAAGGTGGACCTGCCGGCGGGCACGCAGTTCCCGATGTCGCACACCGCCTCGATCATCGCCGGGGCGCGCGACGGCAAGCGGATCCTGGGCATCCCGCTGTTCGACGGCACCGATGACGAGGGCGTGGAGGACAGTTCCGTCGTCATCATCGACTGGAAGCAGGGGGTGAAGACCGATTTCCCGGCCCTGGCCGCGCTGCACAGCACCCGGGTGCGGGTCGCGTTCTTCGATCGCAAGCCCGGCGCCATGACCCCGGCCTATGAGGTGGGGATGCGATACTGGGAGAACGGCGTGGCCGACGACATGCAGATGGATTTCGGCGACTTCGTGATGCGCGCGAAGATGAAGGAATTCGCCCTGCAGCCGAAGAAGTGCTGAACCCGGCCGCCACCGCCCCCGTCGGTTACGCCGCCGGCCACAGCCAGGCCGCGCCGCGCACGCCCGACGAATCGCCGTGGCGGTTCTTCAGGATCGGCGTCGCGATGACGTCGCTGAACGCATAGCGCGGGATCCGCCGGGGCAGTTCCACATACAGATGGTCCATGTTCGACAGCCCCCCGCCCAGCACGATGGCATCGGGATCGAGGAAGTTGATCACCTGCGCCAGGCCTCGCGCCAGCCTATCAGCGTGCCGTTCCAGCGCCGCCGCCGCTCGGCTGTCCCCGGCCATCGCGCGGGCCGGCAGGTCTCCGGCATCGCGCGCGTCGGGCCCGTCGCAGTCGCGCGCCAGCGCCGGGCCGGCGACATAGGCTTCCATGCAGCCGAACTTGCCGCACCAGCATGCGATCCCCGGCACCTCGTCGACGGTCGGCCAGGGCAGCGGATTATGCCCCCACTCGCCGGCGACGCGATGCGGGCCGCGATGCACACGGCCATCGTGGACGATGCCGCCGCCGCAGCCGGTGCCCAGGATCACGCCGAACACCATGCCCAGCCCGGCCGCGGCGCCATCCGCCGCCTCGCTGAGGGCGAAGCAGTTGGCGTCGTTCTCGACCCGCACCTCCCGCGCCAGGCGCTCGGCCAGGTCGCGGTCCAGCGTGTGGCCGTTCAGGGCGATGGAGTTGGCATTCTTCACCCGCCCGGTGGCGGGGCTGATCACGCCGGGAATGCCGATTCCCACGGTCATCGCCGCCCCGATCCGGGCCTCGGCCTGCCCGACCAGGTCGCAGATGGCGCCCAGCGTGGCGTCATAGCCGGCCGGGGTGGGGATGCGGTGGCGCCAGGCGATATCGCCGCCAGGGTCGCTGTCAGGGGCGAGCACGGCGATCTCGATCTTCGTGCCGCCCAGGTCGATGCCGATACGATGCCGGTTCATGCCGCAAGCTTGCCGCCGACGGCGTGCTTGCTCAAGCGGGGACGCGGTTCCAGGATGGTTGCATGAGCGAGAGTGTCCTGGACGTCAAAGGCATGAACTGCCCGCTGCCGGTGCTGCGGGCGAATCGCGCGCTGCGATCGATGCGGCCCGGCGAACGGTTGCGCGTGCTGGCGACCGACCGGGCGGCGGTTGCCGATTTTCAGTCGTTCTGTCGTGAAACCGGCCATGCGCTGCTGGCCTGGAGCGAGGAGAACGGCGTATTCAGCTTCGTCATCCGCCGCCGCGCGGAGGCCGTGGAACCGAAGGACCCGTGACGTGAGCACGACGCTGATCAGCCACCGGGCATGCCTGGAGCACGATACCGGCCCGCACCATCCCGAATGCGCCGAACGGCTGCGCGCGGTGATGGACGCGCTGGAAGCCGAGGTGTTCGCGGACCTGATCCGCGAGGAGGCGCCCGAGGCGACGGTCGAGCAGCTGTCGCGCGTCCACCCGCAAGAATATGTGGAGGCCATCATCGCGATCCGCCCCGAACCGGGCGAGGCGGTGCAGTTGGATGGTGACACGCGCATGAGCACGGGCAGTGCCGAGGCCGCGCTGCGCGCCGCCGGCGGAGCCGTGATGGGTGTCGATGCGGTGATGGAAGGCTGGGCGCGGACGGCCTTCGTGGCGGTGCGCCCGCCGGGGCACCATGCCGAACCACGCCGGCCCATGGGGTTCTGCCTGTTCAACAACGTCGCCGTCGCCGCGCTGCACGCGCGCGCCCGGTGGGGCATCCAGCGTGTGGCCGTGGTCGATTTCGACGTGCACCACGGCAATGGCACGCAGGCGATGTTCAACGACGACAAGGATCTGTTCTACGCGTCCTCGCACCAAAGCCCCTGCTACCCCGGCACCGGCGACATGTGGGAACGTGGGGTGGCGAACAACGTGGTGAACGCGCCGCTGCGCCCGCGCGACGGCAGCGACGCCTTCCGCCATGCCTGGGCGGATACGATCCTGCCGGAGCTGGACCGGTTCGCCCCGGGGCTGCTGATCGTCTCCGCCGGGTTCGACGCGCATCGCGATGACCCGCTGGCGCAGCTGCGGCTGGAGACCACCGACTATACCTGGATCACCGAGCGGCTGCTGGAGATCGCCGACCGCCATTGCGGCGGGCGGGTGGTCTCGGTGCTGGAAGGCGGCTACGACCTGAACGCGCTGGCGGCGTCGGCGGCGGCGCATGTGCGCGCGCTGATGCGGAACTGAGGAGCCGAGACCATGGCGGATGCGAAACAGGCCGCGGCGATCGAGAAGCTGTCCTTCGAGGATGCGCTGGCCGAACTGGAGCTGATCGTGCGGGGGCTGGAGGGCGGGCAGCAGAAGCTGGAGGACGCCATCAAGGCGTATGAGCGCGGCGCCGCCCTGCGCAAGCACTGCGAGGACAAGCTGGCCGAGGCCGAGATGCGGGTCGCCGCCATCGTCAAGAACGCCGACGGATCGGTGGCGACCCGCCCGCTGGAGTAGGCCGTCACGTCCGCACCCGCGAAGAAGCAGCGCGCCGACCTGATGCTGGTCGAGCGGGGCCTGGCCGAGAGCCGGACCCGGGCGCAGGCGCTGATCATGGCCGGCGTGGTCTATGCCGGCGACCGGCGGGTGGCCAAGCCCGGCGATGTGCTGGCGCCGGATGCCGCGCTGACGGTGAAAGGGCAGGACCACCCCTGGGTGTCGCGCGGCGGGCTGAAGCTGGTGCATGCCCTGGCACGGTTCGACCTGTCGCCGGCGGGGCGGGTATGCCTGGACATCGGCGCGTCGACCGGCGGGTTCACGGATGTGCTGCTGGCGCATGGCGCGGCGAAGGTGCACGCGGTGGATGTCGGGCATGGGCAGCTGGCCTGGAAGCTCCGCTCCGACCCCCGGGTCATCATTCACGAAAAGACCAACGCCCGGCATCTGACCCGGACGACCATTCCCGACCCGATCGAGGTGCTGGTCTGCGATGCCAGCTTCATCGGCCTGGCGACGGTGCTGCCGGCGGGGCTGGCGCCGTGCGTGCCGGGGGCGCGGGCGGTGGCGCTGATCACGCCGCACTTCGAGGCGGGCCCGGAGGCGGTGGGCAGCAAGGGCGTCGTGCGCGACCCGGCTGTCCATACGGCGGTATGTCAGAAGGTGCGGGACTGGTGGGGCACGCTGCCCGGGTGGCGGGTGGCGGGGATCGAGGCGAGCCCGATCACCGGACCCGAGGGAAACCGGGAATTCCTGCTGGCGGCGATGCTGGACGGGTAGCGCGCTTTCCGGCTGACCGTAAACGGTCAGCGCGCGCTATCTCATTGTCTGATCGCATGATTCACACGCTGCCACGATTCCGCTCAGCGTGATCATGCTCTAGCGCGCTTTCCGGCTGACCGTAACCGGTCAGCGCGCGCTATCTCATTGTCTGATCGCATGATTCACACGCTGCCACGATTCCGCTCAGCGTGATCATGCTCTAGCTGTCGCTTCCAAAGAGATTGTCCCTCCGGTTCCGAGGAGAGAGGATGTGG
>CAYZKM010000154.1:0-9187 GCA_964478525.1 uncultured Bifidobacterium sp. | reverse complement strand
TGTACGATGGCCTGTCGGACAGCAAGTACCGACCCTGCCCGCTGCTGGTGAAATATGTCGAGGCCGGTTGGCTGGGACGCAAGACCGGCCGGGGCTTCTATGACTACACGCAGGATCCGCCGCGTCCGACGCGCTGAAAATCCAGCACCTCTGTATTTTGATCATCGGCAAGGCATCGGCTCGGGGCGGGCCGATGCCGAGGTCTGCCTGCCATTTTTGTAAACCTGATATGACCTGACCCCGTAGACATAAGCATATGTTTATGTCATGAGGGTTCATGGATCAGCTATTGGCCAGCCTGCGCGCAGCGTCCGAACCTACCCGCCTCCGGTTGTTGGCGTTGGTTGCACGCGGCACGTTCTGTGTCATGGAATTCACTGAAATCCTTGGCCAATCACAGCCCAGATTGTCGCGCCACCTGAAATTGCTGGGTGAATGTGGTCTGATTGACCGCGTGCGCGAGGGCTCCAATGTCTGGTTTGCCCTGCCGACCCACGAAGGCGGTAGTCTGGCACGGGAACTGGTCTCCCGCCTTCCGACAGACGACCCTATCCTGGAGGCCGACCGGCGTCAGGCCGCGCGGGTGCTGGCCGAACGCGCTCGCGTTGCGTCGGAAAGCTTTCGACGGAAAGGGGCCGATTGGGACGAGATGCGGGCGCTGGATCTGCCTGCGCCGGCGGTCGAGGCTGCATTGCTGACGCTGGCCGGAACCGCCGATCTGGGACGGCTGCTCGACATCGGCACCGGCACCGGCCGTATCCTTGAACTGCTGGCTCCACATTTCCGCCAAGGCCTCGGCATAGACGCGTCCAAAGCCATGCTGGCTCTCGCGCGATCTCGTCTCGCTGGTGCTGATCATACCCATTGCAGCGTCCGGCTTGGGGACATGTATCGTCTGCCGCTCGCCGAGGGCGCCTTCGACACTGTCGTTCTGCAGATGGTGCTGCACTATGCCGAGGACCCGGGCGGTGTCATCGCCGAAGCGACGCGGGTCCTACGCCCGGGCGGCCGCATGATCGTCGTCGACCTGGCTGAGCATGGTCGCACAGACCTCAGCAGTCGTCTTGCCCATCGATGGTCCGGCTTTTCGGATGCCGTATTACATGGCTGGCTGGAAGCTTCCGGCCTGAGCCCGGGACAACCAGTCACCATCCCGGGCCCGCTGGACGTCAGGCTTTGGCCGTCGATCCGGCTTGCCGACACATCGGTCACCACCCGCTCGGCCTTGGCCGTTTAAGAGAGAATGTAGTCATGTCCCGACCTCATCTGCTGGACGCGCTACGCGACACTGTCTTGCTATGCGACGGGGGCATGGGCAGCCGCGTGCAAGCACTGACCCTGGACATCGAGAAGGATTACTGGGGCCGGGAGAACTGTACGGACGTGCTGGTGCTGTCTCGTCCTGACCTGGTGCGGGAGATTCACCGCGGCTATTTCGAAGCTGGCGCCGACATGGTGGAGACCAACACCTTTGGCGGGTCTCCGATCACGCTGGCGGAGTTCGACTTGGCTGACCGAGCCTTCGAGATCAACCGCCGGGCAGGGGAACTGGCCCGCGAGGCGGCTGACAGTTTCTCGGATGGGCGGCATCGCTGGGTGGTCGGCAGCGTCGGGCCGGGCACCAAGCTGCCAAGCCTGGGCAACATCGCCTATGACCCGCTGGAGTCCGCGTTGGCAGAGCAGTGTCGGGGGCTGATCGCGGGGGGTGTCGATGCGATCCTGATCGAAACATGTCAGGACACGCTGCAGATCAAGGCAGCTGTGAATGGTGCCAAGATCGCTCGCGCCACGGCAGGAAGCGATACGCCGATCTTTGTCCAGGTAACAGTCGAAACCACCGGGACATTGCTCGTCGGGCCTGATATCGGCGCTGCCGCAGCCGTCATTCAAGCGCTGGATGTGCCTCTGATGGGCTTGAACTGTGCGACCGGGCCGCAGGAAATGGCCGAGCATGTCGCGTGGCTGGCACATAACTGGCCGGGCCTGATTTCGGTGCAGCCCAATGCCGGACTGCCGGAGTTGGTCGACGGCCAGACGCACTACCCGTTGAATGGTGCCGACCTGGCCAGCTGGCTTGATCGGTTCGTCAGTCAGGATGGCGTGAACCTGATCGGCGGCTGCTGCGGCACCTCGATCCCACACATCCAGGCTCTGGATGAGATGTTGCGCAGGAAGGGAGGCTACCGCCCCGCGCCGGTCGCCCGGAAACCTGTCTGGGTACCATCGGTCGCCAGCCTGTACCAGTCAGTGCCGTTACGCCAGGAAAACGCAATCTTCGCGATCGGCGAACGCTGTAACGCGAATGGCTCCAAGAAATGGCGGGAATTGCAGGAGGCTGGCGACTGGGACGGCTGCGTGGCGATGGGGCGCGAGCAGATCGGCGAAGGGTCCCATGCACTCGACATCTGCACTGCGTTCGTCGGACGGGATGAGAACGCCGAAATGACCGAGGTCATCACTCGCTTCACGGCCTCCGTTAACAGCCCGCTGGTGGTCGACAGCACGGAAACCCCGGTGCTTGAAAGTGCGCTGAAGCTGTATGGCGGCAAGGCGATCATCAACTCCATCAATTTCGAGGATGGGGAAGGTCATGCGACCGACCGCATGATCCTGGCCAAGCGCTTTGGTGCCGCGGTCATCGGTCTGACAATCGACGAAGTCGGCATGGCGAAAACGCCTGAGGACAAGTTGCGCATCGCGTCCCGGCTGGTGGAATTCGCTTGTGACAAGCACGGGCTGCAACAATCTGACCTGATGATCGACCCGCTTACCTTCACGATCGCTACAGGGAACGAAGACGACCGTAAGCTGGCCCTGTGGACGCTGCAGGGAATCAGGGCCATCCGGGACAAGTTCCCGGATATCCAGATCATCCTTGGTCTGTCCAATGTCAGCTTCGGGCTGAATCCGGCGGCCCGCGCGGTATTGAACAGCGTGTTCCTGGATCACGCGGTGCGTGCCGGCATGACCGGTGCGATCATCCATGTCTCGAAGATCCGACCGATCCATCTGATCGCGCCTGAGGAGGTGCAGGTTGCTGAAGACCTGATTTTCGACCGCCGTACCGAAACGTATGACCCGCTGCAGAAGCTGCTGGAACTGTTCTCGGGCCGGAAGCTGGCTGATGCCGTGGTGAAGAAGCGGGCGGAGACGGTTGAGGGCCGGTTGAAGGACCGGATCGTCGATGGCGACCGCAAGGGTTTGCACGAAGAGCTGGACGACGCTCTGGCAAAAATGCCGCCGCTGGACGTCATTAACAACGTCCTGCTGGACGGCATGAAGGTGGTGGGCGAGCTGTTCGGTGCCGGAAAGATGCAGCTGCCCTTCGTGCTGCAGAGCGCGGAGACCATGAAGGCTGCGGTGGCCTATCTTGAACCGCACATGGAACGTGTCGACGGGCTGGAAAAGGGCACGATTGTTCTTGCCACCGTCAAAGGCGATGTCCACGACATCGGCAAGAATCTGGTCGATATCATTTTGACCAACAATGGCTATCGTGTCGTCAACCTGGGCATCAAGGTGCCCCTGGCCGACATGTTGAGCGCGGTCAGGGAATACCGGGCCCATGCCATCGGCATGTCAGGCCTGTTGGTGAAATCGACGGTTGTGATGCGGGAAAACCTGGAAGAGATGTCACGTCTGGGCATCGACGTGCCGGTACTTCTGGGGGGTGCCGCATTGACCCGCAACTATGTCGAGGATGATTGCGTCCGATCCTATAGCTGTGGCCGTGTTGCCTATGCGCGCGATGCCTTCGACGGGCTGCACCTGATGGATCGGGTTACCGGCAACGGCTTCGATGATTATCTGGCGGCGACCCAGTCCCGTCGGTCGGGCAAGACCCGCAATACGTCGCGCACGTTGGGCCAGGCGAATGAGAAGGCTTTTCGACCGGTCGATGTCGCTGTTGTGCAGGCTCGCCGCCGTCGGCTGACCCGGCAGGGTCCAGTCATTGAACCGCCATTCTGGGGCGCCCGGACCCTGGAGGCGGCGCCTAAAGCGATCGTCCCATTCGTCAACGAGCGCAGCCTGTACCAGTTCCAGTGGGGCTTCCGAAAGCAGGGCCGTTCGTTGGACGATTTCCTTGGCTGGGCCAAGCAGGAACTGCGTCCGGTGATGCGTCGCATGATGAATCTATGCGAACAGGAGAACATCCTGCGGCCGCAGGCGGTCTATGGATATTGGAAAGCTGCTGGCCAGGGCAATGATTTGATCATCTTCGAGCCCGACGGTACCACGGAGATCGGCCGCTTCACGTTGCCGCGCCAGCCACGGGAGGACGGGGATTGCATTGCCGATTTCTTCCGGGATGTGGACGACGCCGAGAGGGATGTGATTGGCCTGCAGGTGGTAACAATCGGGCAGAAGGCGTCCGATACCGCGCGCGTCTGGTTCGAGGATAACCGCTACCAGGACTATCTGTATCTACACGGTTTGTCGGTTGAGATGGCGGAGGCGATGGCCGAGTATGTCCATAAGCGCATTCGGGCAGAGCTTGGATTTGCGGCCGATGACGACCGGGACATCGAGAAGATGCTTGGGCAGGGATATCGCGGCAGCCGATACAGCTTCGGCTATCCGGCCTGTCCGCGTCTGGAGGATCAGGAGGTCATTTTACGTTTGCTGGGTGCCGAGCGCATAGGTGTCGATTTGTCGGATGAGCACCAACTGCATCCGGAGCAATCCACGAGCGCTCTTGTCGTGCTGAATGCGAATGCCAAATACTTCTCTGTCTAGGGTCCCTCTGGGGACCCGGCGAGGCATTCGAATCCGGCTCTAGCCAGATTTGCGTCGTGCACCGTTGCGACGCAGCAGGAATTCTCGTCCGACTTTCACCATCGGCGTGCCGTCGTACTCCACGATGTCAGCGGTCGCATAGGTCTCGTGCCACGAATCCGGTATGAAGCTGCCGGTTCCGACCACGTCTATCGGGGCTCGGGCATCTGCCATCACGCGGCACTTATCAACACCGAACCCTGACGACACGACAATGCGGGCTTTCGGATAGCCCGCGGCATCCAATGCTTCCCGCGTGCGCCAAATCGCTGCCGCCGAGACACCGGTGCCAGTCAGGTAGCGTAATTCGGTTTCACTACGATAACGACGGATCGCACCGGGAGCGTGACGTTCCAACACGGCGTAGCTCTCTGCCGGATCAAGCCCTTCCAGAAAGCGCCCGCCATGGGTGTCCAGGCGGAACGACAACTCACCTGCTGCAGCCAAGGCCGGATAACGGTCGCAGACAGCGATGGAGTCCGTGAGTTCTCTCCCGAAATAGTCGACAAGGACTGTCATGGGCGCATCAGGAAACGTCTCGCGGAACATTTCGGCGGCTCGGACAGTCGACCCGGCATAGCCGATCAACGAATGTGGCATGGTGCCGAAACCCAGCGCCGCACCGAACCAGTGTGCGGTGCCGTCGTTTGCGTTGCCGATGAAGCCTTTCGCGCCTTCCCGGCGTGCGGCGGCGCTACCTACCGATGCGGCGTATGCCATCATCTCCTGCATCTCGGCACCCGCGCAATGACGCGCTTCCATCGCCAGGAAGGTCACGTTCGGCAGGGCCATGCACATCTGATAGGCGTTGTGTGCTGCGACGCACGCCGGCCCGATCTTCTGCAGCAGCAGGGTTTCCAGATCCGATAGATGAAACATGCTGCCGGTCAGATAGATGATGGGCTCGCCCGCCCCCACCCAACTGCCTTCCTGGTGAACCAGATCGATATCGACTTCCGCGTCACGCTCCTGCGCGGCGCGGGTGACCCATTCGACCATCAACCGAGGCGCGCAGATCACGGGCCGTCGCAGGAAGACGGCGTACACAACGGTCTTGTCCCCGAACTTCCCGACGATGCGCTTTGTCCGACTGAAGTAGCTGTCCGTTCTGGCGGCGATATCCGTCTCCAGTGGCCCCTGGTCGGTTCCCCCCTTGCTGACCATCGGGCTACTGAGCGGCGAGCGCCGGTTGAGCCGCCGGAGTGCGGCGTTGCTTCAACTCCTCGGCTACCAGAAACGCCAGTTCCAGCGATTGTTCGGCATTCAAGCGCGGATCGCAGAACGTTTCGTATCGCTCGCCCAGATCGGATTCGCTCAGGCGATGTGCACCACCGACACACTCGGTGACGTTCTGACCGGTCATCTCGACATGGACGCCACCGGCCCAGGTACCTTCGGCCGCGTGGGCATCGAAGAAGCCTCGCACTTCCTGCAGAATCGCGTCGAAATTGCGGGTCTTGACCTTTGCTCCCGTGGTGATCGTGTTCCCATGCATTGGATCGCACAGCCAAACCACCTTGTGACCGGCGCGCTGCACGGCCCGGAGCAGCGCTGGCAGCTTTCCGGTCACCTTGTCAGCGCCCATGCGGCTGATCAGAGTGATACGACCTGCCTCGTTGGTGGGGTTCAAAATGTCCAGGATGCGCAGCAGATCATCCGGTTCCTGAGTTGGTCCGACCTTCATGCCCAGCGGATTCTTCACACCGCTCAGGAATTTGACATGGGCGCCGTCGGCTTGGCGTGTACGGTCGCCGATCCAAAGAAAATGGGCGGAACATCCGTACCAGTCGCCGGATGTGGAGTCGATGCGGGTCAGCGCCTGTTCATAGGGCAGCAGCAACGCCTCATGGCTGACATAGAAGTCGGTTTCTCGCATATCGCGTGTCGTGGTACTGGTCATGCCGCACGCGGCCATGAACGACAATGTCTCATCGATCCTGGTGGCGAGGTCCTGATAGCGTTCCGCCAATGGCGAGCGCCCGACAAAGTCGAGGTTCCAGCGGTGCACCTGATGCAGGTCGGCATATCCGCCCGAGGCAAATGCGCGCAGCAGATTCAGCGTGCTGGCGGATTGAAAATATCCAAATTCCATCCGCGCCGGGTCGGGAATGCGGGCTTCCGGTGTGAATTCGGGACCGTTGATGATATCGCCTCGATAGCTGGGCAACGTCACGTCGCCCTGTGTTTCGCTGTCTGATGACCGTGGTTTCGCGAATTGCCCAGCCATCCGGCCCATCTTCACCACGGGTACCGACGCGCCGAACGTCAGCACCACAGCCATCTGCAGCAAGACGCGGAACGTGTCGCGGATGACGTTGGCGGTGAAATCCGCGAAACTTTCCGCGCAGTCCCCACCCTGCAGAACAAACGCCTTGCCTTCTGCCGCCTCTGCAAGTTGCGCCTTGAGCAAGCGGGCCTCGCCAGCAAACACCAGCGGCGGATATTTACCCAGCCGCTGCTCCATCTCGGCCAGCTTCGCCGCGTCCGGGTAGGTGGGGACCTGGCGGATCGGGCATGCGCGCCAGGAATCTGGCGTCCACGGCGTTTGGGATGCTGTCGTCATGCTGTCACTCCTCGGTCACCCTTATGTCGCGAAACGTGCGGAATTGCTACCAGGGGCCTTGGTAGCTAACCCATCGCGGCAAATAGATCGCGGGCAGCCAGCATGTCGTCCAGGGATCCAAAGGCGTTCGTGTAGACCCCGCGGTAGCCACGCCCTTCCAGCGCCTTGAACAGCGCCGGGAAATCGAAATCACCCTGGCCGGGGCACAGATGCTGTTCCACGCCGTTGCGGAAGCAATCGGCCAGGCGTACCTCGGCGACGCGGTCCAGAGGCATTGCCGCCAGGAATCCATCGACCCCTTCGGAGACCAGATGGGCATGGTTGGCGGTAAATGACAGTGCGAAAGCCGGGGAGTCGATGCGGTCATAGTACCACCTCCACTCCTCCAGCGTATGCGCCAGGTAGCGCACCTCGGCGGTCGGAGGTTCCTTGTTCAGGTTCTCCAGCAGCAGGCGAGCCCCCTTGGCCTCGGCATAAGCGACAGCGCGGGTGAGACGGTCGAGTCCCGCCTGCATGCGCTCCGCAATGTCGGAGGAAAAATGATATCCCGCATGCACCACGATCCACTGGGCGCCGAGCGCTACGGCGGCGTCGATATAGCCCCTCAGATAGGAATCAACGGCGTCACCTACCAGCGGAGCCATCTCTGCCACATTGACAGCCGAGGACGTGTGCAGCCCCAAATGCAAGCCTAGCCTGTCACATTCAGAACGGATCCGGGCGGCGCGCGTCCGGTCGATCCGTGTGAACGCGTTCGCTCCGAGGTCCAGTTGCACGTCGATAGCATCGATATCGTGCTGTTCGGCCCACGCGATCGCGTCCTCGATACGCAGCTTTGTCCCGACATCAATGCCGATGCGCGCTCGCAGACTTGCGGCCATCTCCGTCTCCTAGGCTTTCTTCTGCCACCCGAGTTCATTCTGTTGCCAGTAGGCCAGGGTGTGCCCGGCTTGTCGCACGGCTTTCCAACGCTCGCGTGCGGCGGCCACGGCCTGTTGGTCATTGCCGTCGAATAGGTCGAAGACCCGGTTGAATTCGGCCATTCTCTCACTGGCGGCGCCTGCCACCACGAACAAGTACCGCGCGCCATTTGGTGCCGCGTCGTCGGTGGCGATCCAGATGGGTTGCAAGTCCGGATCGCCATCGGCCGGCGTGCCGTGCGGAAGCCAATCCGATTCTGTGGTCTCCCACAACGCCTTGTCCAACAGGGCGACACTGTCGGATGATGGGCACAACACCACGGCACGTTCCCCCGCCGCCAGGGTCCGCCTGAGAAGCTGAGGCAGAGCCTGGAGCAGCGTGGAGCGCGTCAGATGGTAAAAGCCGACCTCGGCCACGGGCCTAGCGACCGCCGGAGAGCGATGCGGCCGGCGTCACCCTTCGTAGTGGTCGGCAACGAGCCGATCCAACAGGCGTACCCCGAAGGCAGTCGCACCCTTGGGCACGCACGGCGCATCCTTGGTGCTCCAGGCAGTGCCTGCAATGTCCAGATGGGCCCAGGGCTTCCCGTTCACGAAGCGCTTGATGAAATGCGCCGCGGTGATCGAGCCGCCCGGCCGACCGCCAACGTTCTTCATAT
Source organism: uncultured Bifidobacterium sp. (assembly GCA_964478525.1). Lineage (GTDB taxonomy): Bacteria > Pseudomonadota > Alphaproteobacteria > Acetobacterales > Acetobacteraceae > Rhodopila. The sequence continues at coordinate 269 of CAYZKM010000154.1, read as the reverse complement.
CTGCGATGTCCGACTTGATCTGCTTGTCGTAAGCATCGTCCATGGGCATACGCCACAGTTTTTCGCCCGTCGTCCCGCCGGCCGCGGCCAACCGGGCTGACAGTTCGTCGTTGTTGCTGAACATGCCGGCATATTCGTGACCGAGGCTGATGATGATTGCGCCTGTCAGCGTCGCCAGGTCGACCATGAACCTGGGGTCGAACTTCTGCTGCGCATACCATAGGACATCGGCCAGCACCAGCCGCCCCTCGGCGTCGGTGTTGATCACA
>CAYZKM010000153.1:0-9241 GCA_964478525.1 uncultured Bifidobacterium sp. | reverse complement strand
GGATCAGCGCGATCCTTCCGCCGGTGTGGCGCATGATCGCATCGACATGCTCGGGATGCTCCTCGGGGCCGGGGTCCAGTACCACCAGGCCGTCAGCGGTCTCGATCAGATAGGTATTGGTGCCGAAATAGGTCATCGGGCCGGGATTGGCGGCAACGATCCGGCTGATACCCGGCATGATCGGCAGAATGGCGCCGCGTTCCGGCTCCGGTTCGGTCAGGAAAGGCATGGCATCCTCGCTTGGTTTCCCGAGTACATGCCGCAAAGCAGCAAGACTCGCAATCTCGGCGGACTCCCGGCAGGATCGGCCACCGTCAAGCGGGAGGAAACCACCCATGGCCAAGGGCCTGCTGTTCGCATCGTTCGACTTCTCGACCGCGTATGCCGACGAGTTCCATGATTGGTACGATCTGGAACATATCCCGGAACGGCTGCGCGTGCCCGGCTTCATCAACGCCGAACGCTGGATCGGTGACGAGAATCCGAACGTCGCCGTCGCCACCTATGATCTTGAAACACACGGCGTGCTGTCCAGCCCGCCCTACATGGCGATCGGCGGCGCCAATTCCTCGGTCTGGACCAAGCGCGTGACGGCGAAGGCGAAACGCATCATGCGGTTCGAGGGCAGCCAGATCGTGCCGGGCGATGTTGCCGCCCCGTCCGGCGCCGGCGGGCTGCTGGTGGCGTCGATGAACATCGACCCGGCTGCCGAGGCCGAGTTCCAGGAATGGTACAACACCGAACACCTGCCGCAGCTGGCCGCCGTGCCGGGCGTGCTGTGCGCGCGCCGCTTCCAGGCCGGCGGGACGGGGATCGAGCGCAAATACCTGGCGCTGTACCACCTGAAGGATGTGTCGGTGTCCCGCTCGGAGGCCTGGCAGAAGGCGGCGAACACGCCGTGGACCGAGAAGATGCGCCCGCATTTCGGCAACCCGCTGGTCATCCGCTGCAAGCGCTACGTCCGCCAGGCCTGACAGCCACCCGCGCCGGCGGTCGCAGCACCGCCGGCGCGGACCGGCCTACTCGGCGGCCATCTTCAACTGCCACTCGCCGATGCCGGGCCGAGCCAGGCCCAGATTCTCGCGCAGCGTCGGGCCGGCATAGTCCTTGTGGTAGATGCCGCGGCGCTGCAGCTCGGGAATCGCGAATTTCACGAACTCCTCATACGCGCCAGGCACATGCGTGGCCGAGATCACGAAGCCGTCGCACGCACGCTCGACGAACCATTCCTCCATCCGGTCAGCCACGTCCTTCGCTGTGCCGACGATCGCCTCGCGCGGGCGGCCGCGCTTCGTCACCTCCAGGAAGTCGCGCACGGTGGGATTGCGCCCGATCGCGCGCATCACCCGGTCGCGCATTTCCTGCATGCCCGACATGCCGCCAAGCTCGTCGTCGGTGAAGGTTTCATCCATGCCCTTCTTCGCGAAGTCGAAGTTCAGCGCTTCGGACAGCAGCGACAGCCCGTCGATCTCCCGATACTGCTTCTCGATCGCGGCCATGTGATCCTCGGCCTCGGCGCGGGTCTCGGCCACCACCGGATACAGGATCGTGTTCACCGGCACATGGTCGGGGTTGCGCCCGTGGCGCGCCACCTCGGCCTTGAATTCCGCATACAGGCGCTGGCCCTCGGCCTTGTCGGGATAGCCGACGAACACCGTATCGGCCCAGCGCGCGCCGAAGCGCCGCCCGCGCGGGCTGGACCCCGCCTGGATCAGCACCGGATGCCCCTGCGGCGAGCGCGGCACCGTGAACGTGCCGTTGGATCGCAGGAAGCGCCCGTTCACGGCGGTGCGATGCACCTTGTCCGGATTGGCGAACCGCCCGGTCATGCGGTCGCAGACGATGGCATCGTCCTCCCACCCGTCCCAGTGGCGCAGCACGATCTCCACGAATTCATCGGCGCGGTCATAGCGCTCCTCGTGGTCGGTATGGACGTCCTGGCCCATGTTCTGCGCCTCGCCATCGTTGACCGATGTCACGACGTTCCATGCCGCCCGCCCGCCCAGCATGTGATCGACGGTCTGGAACATCCGCGCCACGTGGAACGGCTGGTAATAGGTGGTGGAGTTCGTCGCCCCGATCCCCAGCCGCTGCGTGCCGAACCCCATGGCCATCATCGTCGCCACCGGGTCCAGCTTCACGCAGCGGATCCCGTGCTCCACCGTGTGGCGATAGTCGCCGCCATACAGGTCCGGCATGGTCAGCCGGTCGTCGAAGAACGACAGGTGGAACTTGCCTTCCTCCAGCACCTGCCCGATGCGCTGGTAGAAGGCGGGCGAGGTGAAATCGACCCGCGATTGCGGGTGTCGCCATGAGCTGACCAGGTTCGTGCAGTTCTGGGCCTGAAGGAAGCCGACTAGGACAATCTGGCGCATCGTTCCGCTCCGGTTCTGTTCGCGCGCGCGGCGCGTCGGTGTGACCGCCATACGGCGTGCCAGGTCCGGCCCGGCGTCATTGACCTGGATCAAACCCACTTCCACCATCCCCGCGCGCGATCCAGCGACGGCACCACAAGGAACCGGACCATGAGCGAGACGCCAACCTTCGGCCGCTATGCCGAGCTGCCCCTCGACCGGATGACCGCCGAACAGCGGGAGGGATATGAATATCTGATGAACGGCCCCCGCGGGCGGCTGCCGGGTCCGTACAAGGTCTGGGTCCACAACCCCAGGCTGGTGCACGCCGCCGATCCGCTGGGCCGCCATTTCACGCCGGGCGCCTATTCGCTGACCGAGCGGGAACGCGAGATCGCGGTCCTGGTGATCACCAGCGGCTGGAAATCGGAATACCCGACCGCGGCCCATGTCCGGCGTGGCAACGAGGTCGGGCTGCCGGCCGCCGCCGTCGATGCGATCGTCGCCCGCCAGCCCACCCGGTTCGACGACGCCCGCGAACAGGCGGTGTACGAGGTCGCATCCGACCTGGCGGCCGGGCGCGTGGTGTCGCAGGCGCTGTACGACCACGCGGTGGCGACGCTGGGCCATGTCAGCATCTCGGACGTCATTGTCCTGATGGGCTACTATACGGCAGTATCGCTGACGATGAACTTCTACGCCGTGCCCGCGGGAACCCCCGGCCTGGCGCGACAGGCCGACTGACCAGGAGAGCACGCGTGTTCCGACCCGTCCTTCCCGCACTGACGGTGACCTGCCTGGCCGCGACCTGCCTGGCCGCCGCGGCGCAGGATCGTCCGCTGATCACCCCGACCCGGGATGTCGCGGTCACCTACAAGGTGATCGGCTTCGATCCCGGCAAGACCATGCAGATGGCCTGGATGACCGCCAACAGCCTGATGCGGGTCGATACCCCGGGCGGGCACGGATACATGATCATCGACCGCGCCAGGCGGCGCGCCATGATGGTGCTGACCGAGCAGCGCATGTACATGGAACTCGATCCCGGGCAGGTCTCGGCGCCCGGCACCTGGCCGGACGACCAGGCGAAGTTCACCCGTGGCGGGTCCGAAACGATCGCCGGGACGGCGTGCACCGTCTGGGCCTATGACGCGCCGTCCGGCACCGGCACCGCCTGCATGACCGCCGATGGCGTGATGCTGCGGGCCTCCACCGCCGACGGCAAGGGGCTGGAGGCGATCCGCATCGCCTATGGCCCGCAGCCGGCCGAGCAGTTCCAGCCGCCCGAGGGGTTCCAGAAGAGGGAGATGCCCGCAGCCGGCGGTGCCCGCCCGCGCCGGCCATAAGCACCGTCCGGGGCGGATCGGCGGACGCCCCTTCGCTCCGGCGTGGCGCGCCACTATCATCCTTCCCCATGATCAATCGCAGTGAAATCCTCTGGCTCGGCGTCTCCTCGGGCGTCATGGGCTGTCTGATCGGCGGCATGATGCTTGGCATCGGCATGGACCTGATCGTCAACGGCCAGCCTTTGGGCTGGCTGCTGCTGCTGCCGGGCCCGCCCGTCTCGGCGCTGCCAGGCTGGATGCTGGCGCGGAAACTCGCGCGCAATCTTTAGCCGCGCTGGCGTGCGTCACCGGATCGTGCTTGCGGCGCCGTCCGGCCGCTGGGCATAGTCCGCGCGCCACCATCCCCGGAAGCCCGCCCCCGCCCATGATCCACGCCCGCCTAAGCCCGACCGTCCTGGCGCTGCTGCTTCTGTACGCCGGGCATGGGCATGCGCAAGCGCCGGCGCGGACCCAGGCACGACCGGCCCCAGCGCCGACCGCAGCCCCAGCGCCGACCCCAGCCCCGGAAAAGCCGGCGCTACCCAAGCCGGCGGACGCCGTCCGGCTGTACACCGACGGCAAGCTCGAAGACGCGCTGCGTCTCGCCGACCAGATCCTGGCCGCGATCCCGAACGAGTATGACAGCCTGATGGTGGCGATGCGCGCCAACCAGGATCTGGGCCGCTACGCCGCCGCGCTGCCCTATGCCGAGAAGCTGACCCGCGCCTTCACCGGCTCGGTTGCCGGGTGGGAGATCCTGGCGCAGCTGTACCAGGCGACCGGCGCGCTGGATCGCCGCGACTCCGCGCTGGTGGAGCTGATCCGCGCGCAGGGGTCGGCGCTGGATTCCGCGGTGCGCATGCGCCCCTATATCATCCGCGACCGCATCGACGCCTTTGGACGCTCGGTCCTGGGGCGGGAGAATTTCGATAACGGCAGCAACGACTTCGTCAAATACCTGTTCGTGCCGATGCACGACCTGGCCGACCCGCGCGCGGTCATCATGCTGACCGCCGACGACAATCTGACGCAGTCATGGATCGATTCCGGCATGCTGGCGCCCGGAAAACGGCTGTTTCACCTCGATTCGCTGTTCCGGGGCGCGGACAATCGCCAGCAGCAGGCCGTCTATCAGATCTATACCGACCTGCCCGACTACGACACGATCCGCGCCAAGGTGCTGGAGATCATGGCGGGCAAGGCCAAACCGCTGTCGGGCCCGGTCGGCGGCCTTGCGGTGCCCGAGGGCGGCTGACCGCCGAACCACCCGCCACAGCCGCTATCCCGCCACCGCGATCCGCGCCAGGATCTCCCGCGCCGCATCCGGGATCGGCACCGGCTTCTGCGACCCGCGCTCGACGAACACGTGCACGAAATGCCCCTCGGCCGCGGCGATCTCGTCGTCGTTGCGGAACACCGCGAGTTCATACCGGACCGAGCTGCGCCCGATACCGGCCACCCGCACCCCCACCTGCACCCGGTCGGGGAAGGCCAGCGAGCTGTGATACCGGCACGATACCTCGGCCACCACGCAATGCGTCGGCCCGTCCAACAGCCCGACCACCTTCTCCGACATCTCGTAGTAGGTGACCGCCGTATCGAAATACGAGAAGTAGACGACGTTGTTCACGTGCTGGAACACGTCGTTGTCCATCCAGCGCGTGGTGATCGGGTGGAACCAGCGATAATCGGATCGGCGACCGGGCGGCGGACGGCTCATGCTTGGGCATTCCTTGCGGCTGACAACGGCGGGGAGGGCCGGCACTTCAACCCGATCGTCCGGTGTCTGTCCATCGCCGCCGCATCCCGCGCAGCCGCCGGATTGGACAGATCACGCCGCAGGGCCTACACGGCCCCGCCCGCGTGCAGGAGAATTCCGATGACGTCGAATCCGCGCAGCATCCGCCGCCGCAGCCTCGGTGCCGTGGCCGCGGCCCTGGTGCTGGCCCCGTTCAGCGCATCGGCCCATGCGATCCTGGAAGCGAGCGAGCCGCCGATGCGTGGCACGGTGAAATCCGGCACCGTCCGCTTCCGCCTGCGCTACAACAGCCGGATCGACCGCGCCCGCTCGGTTCTGACCCTGATGCGCCCGGACAAGACCCGCACCACCGTCCCGATCCTGCCCGGCAGCCCGCCCGAGATCATCGAGGCAGCCATCGACCTGACCCAAGGCGCCTATGTCCTGCGCTGGCAGGTGCTGGCGGTCGACGGCCACATCACCCGCGGCGACCTGCCGTTCACCGTGACGGACGCCTGAGCGGTGGAACTGCTCGTCGATCTGTTCGGCTATCTGTCGATCGTCATCCATGGCGTGACCATCCTGGCGCAGTCCATGACGCTGGGCGGCATCGCCTTCTACATCCTGCTGGCCCGCCCGCTGGCGCCGCGCATCGGCGCCGCCGGCCCATGGATCGCCGAATCCGCGATCCGCATCGCGGCCTGGAGCGCGCTGGGCCTGGTCGCGGCCGAGGCGCTGACCGTCGCGCTGCAGGTCGCGGTGCTGACCGACACGGTCTCGATCAGCCTCGGCCAGGCACTGACGGCGCATTTCGCCCTGGCCGGCATCGCCAAGACCGCGCTCGCGACCCTGCTGGCCGTCGTGCTGTTCCGCCAGCGCGACCGCGCCCCGGTGCCGCTGCTGGTCCTGCTGTGCGTGCTGGAACTCGTTGCCGCCACCCTTACCACCCATGCCGCCGCCCGGCTGGACAACCGCGCCCTGCTGCTGGTCGTCAGCTGGCTGCACCAGGCCGGGGCGGCGCTGTGGATCGGCGGCATCCCCAGCTTCCTGATGGCGCTGAGCCGGCTGCACGACGGGCAGGCCTTCCGCCTGGTCGGCGCCCGCTTCTCCCGCATGTCGATGGCCGGCGTGGCCTGCATCCTGGCCAGCGGCGTGATCATGAGCATCTATTACATCGGCGATTTCCGGGGCCTGTACGGCACCGCCTATGGCGTGATGGTCAGCGCCAAGGGCCTGATGTTCCTGATGCTGCTGGGCCTGGGCGGGTTGAACTTCCTGCTGGTCGAGCGGCTGCGCGCCGCCCCCGCCACCTCGATTTCCCGGCTGCGTCGCTTCGCCGAGGTGGAGGTCGGCATCGGCCTGGCCATCTTCTTCGCCGCCGCGTCCCTCACCTCGGTGCCGCCGGCGGTCGACCTGACGCAGGATCGGGTCACCTGGGCCGAGATCGTCGACCGCAACACCCCGCGCTGGCCGCGCCTGGTCAGCCCGGACCACGACACGCTGGCGCTGCCGGCCCTGCAGGCGAAGCTGGATGCCGAGGCGGCGACCCACCAGGCCGCGCCGCAGGCCGCCTTCGTCCCCGGCGCCGGTGACCTGCCGCCGCGCAACGCCGCCGACATCGCCTGGTCGGAATACAACCACCATTGGGCCGGCCTGTTCGTGGTGGCGGTCGGCCTGCTGGCGCTGCTGAATCGCGCCGGCGTCGGCTGGGCGCGGCACTGGCCGCTGGTGTTCCTGGGCCTGGCCGTCTTCCTGTTCATCCGATCCGACCCCGAGGCCTGGCCGCTGGGCGAAATCCCGTTCTGGGACAGCCTGCGCGATGTCGAGGTGCTGCAGCACCGGTCCTATGTGCTGCTGCTGGTCGCCTTCGCGTTCTTCGAATGGCGGGTGCGGGCGATGCCCGAGCGCACCAGCAAGGGCGCGGCCTATGTCTTCCCGCTGCTATGCGCGCTGGGCGGGGTGCTGCTGCTGACCCACAGCCATGCCATCGCCAACGTCAAGGAACAGCTGCTGATCGAGATCACCCACACCCCGCTGGCCCTGGCCGGGATCGTCGCGGGGTGGAGCCGGTGGATCGAGCTGCGGCTGGATCAGGCGGAATACCCGCTGACCCACCGCATCGCATCCTGGCTGTGGCCGTCCTGCATCCTGCTGAGCGGGCTGATCCTGCTGGTCTACCGCGAGGCCTGACCGCCCCGCTTGACCATTACGCCTGACCGTCAGGCCGGCAGGCGCAGCGTCACGGTGGTGCCCACGCCGGGTGTGCTGTCGAACAGCAGCAGCGCGCCCATCGCCTCGGCCAGCCGCCGGCACAGCGCCAGGCCCGACCCCGTGCCCATCATGGTGCCGCCCAGCGCGTCGCCCTGCTCGGCCAGCGGGCGTGACAATTCCTGCAGCACGGCGCGCGACATGCCGATGCCGGTGTCGCGCACCACGATCTCGACCGACCCCCCGACGGTTTCCGCCGACACATCGACCGACGCGCCGGGCGGCGAGAACTCCAGCGCGTTCGCGATCACATTGTCGACGATCCGGCGGATCGCCCAGGCATCGCCATGGGCAACGCTGCGCTCGCCCCGGCTGGTGTCGAAGCTGATCGCGATATCGCGCTCGCCGGCGATCATTCCCACCGCCTCGCAGGCTTCATGCAGCAGCGTGTCCAGGTCCACCGCCTCGATCCGGATCGTGCGCTCGTTGATCCCGGTCAGGTCCATCAGATTCTCGATGGTCGCCACCAGCCGCTTGCTGCTGGCCTGCACCTGCCCCAAAGGCTGGCGCTGATCCGGCCGGCAGGTGGCCATCATCACACTGGTCAGGCCGACCATCGCGTGCAGCGGCATGCGCAGCTCCTCGCTCAGGGTCCGGAACACCTCGGTCTTCAGCTGCTCCGCCGCCTCCGCCCGCTCGGTCTGCGCGGCCAGACGCTCCTGGATGCGCAGGGAATGCGCGACCAGCGCGGCCGTCAGGCAGATCGCCACGATCGACAGGGCGCGGTTGGCGCCGCTGAGCACCGTGGCCGGATTGATCACCGGCAGGAAGAACCCGATGATCACCGCGACGGTGGCCAGGGCCGCCAGGTACCAGACGCTGCGCGGATTGCGGTGGAACACGGCGGTGCAGATCAGCGGCAGGTAGAACAGGCCGAAGAACAGATGCACTTCCGAGGCGATATCCGTCAGGAATGCCAGCAGGCAGCCCAGATACACCGGTATCCGCAACCAGCGGGTCCAGTTCCCGCCCGTCGTGTCCAGGTCGATGGCATGAGGCGGTTCCGGCCGAGCTGGCATCGTGTCTATGACTGTCCTCCCTGGCCCACCAGCCAGTGCGCCATCACGGCCGCACCCTCGATGAAATCACCGGTATCCATCGCCTCGTGCGGGTTGTGGCTGCCGTTTTCGTTGCGCACAAAGATCATCCCGATCGGCACCCCGGCGGCCGCGAATGCCGCGCCATCGTGCGAGGCCGGGCTGCCCAGGTCCTGCACCGGAATGCCCAGGGCCGCCGCCGAGGCATCCAGGGCCGCCTTGATCGCCGGGTCGACCGGGCCCACCGCCGCGCGCGCCTTGGTGCCCAGATGGAAGCGGACGCCGCGGGCCCGCTCCACCTGCCCGATGATGGCATCCACCCGGCGGTCCAGCTCGGCCAGCACCGCCTCGTCATAGGCGCGCACATCCAGGCTGAAATGGAACCGCCCCGGCACGATGGTCAGCCCGTGCGCGGCCGTGTCGGTATGGAACTTGCCGATCGTGCACGCCATCGCAATGCCACGCCCATCGTACTCGGCCCACAGCGCATCCATCGCCATGGCGAACTCCGCCCCCGCC
>CAYZKM010000152.1:0-9340 GCA_964478525.1 uncultured Bifidobacterium sp. | reverse complement strand
CAGGACGCGCAGGGCGACCGGGTCAGCCTGATGACCCTGCACGCCGCCAAGGGGCTGGAATTCGACACCGTCTTCCTGCCGGGGTGGGAGGACGGGATGTTCCCCAACCAGCGCTCGATGGACGAGCAGGGCAACAAGGGGCTGGAGGAGGAGCGCCGCCTCGCCTATGTCGGCCTTACCCGCGCGCGCCGTCGCGCCATCGTCAGCTATGCCGCGAACCGGCGGATCTATGGCAACTGGCAGACCAGCATGCCCAGCCGATTCCTGGACGAGATCCCCGAGCCGACCGTCACCCGCACCGGGTCGGCGTCGCTGGCCCGCGACGCCCGGATCGCCGCGGCCACGTCGTTCCCCGCGCAGTTCCCGCTGGTCGCCCGCCGCACCCGGGTGATCGAGGCGTGGGAACAGCCCGCCCGCCCGGCGCGGGAGGCGGCGATCCCGGTGGGGTCGCGGGTGTTCCATCAGAAGTTCGGCTACGGCACGGTCACGGCGGCCGACGAGGACAAGCTGGACGTGTCGTTCGACAAGGCAGGAGACAAGCGGGTGCTGGATCGTTTCGTGGAGAAGGCCTGATGCGCGCGACCATGCCGGGCGGCGACAGCGCATGAGCGCGCGGCGCCATCCGATCCCGCTGGAGACCGTCGCCGTGACGGTCCCGGAAGCCGCGCTGGAAGCCTATGAGGCCGCGCTGACCAGCGCCTGCGACACGGTCGGCTTCTTCCGCGACCACGCGACCGGCGAGTGGCGGGTGGAAGGCGTGAAGCAGGTCGGCATCAACGACAACGAACTGACCGCCGCCCTGTTCCTGGCCGCCGCGGTCACCGGCGTGTCGGCTGAACTGAGCCGTGGTGCCACGGAATCCGAGGGCTGGCTGGCGCGCACCTATGCCTCGTTCCCGGAACAGCTGATCGGACGGGCGTTCTCGGTCCGCGGCACCCATCTGGCCGGTCCGCCGACGCCTGGCCGGGTGACGCTGACGCTGGATGCCGGCCTGGCGTTCGGGTCGGGCGAGCACGGGTCCACCCGCGGCTGCCTGGTCGCGCTGGAAACCGTGGCCCGCCGCAAGCCGCGCCGCATCCTGGATGTCGGCACCGGGTCGGGCATTCTCGCCATGGCCGCGGCGCGGCTGCTGCGCCGCCCGGTGCTGGCGACGGATATCGAGCCGTGGTCGATCCGGGTGACGCGGGAGAACGCGGCGATGAACGGGGTTGCGCGCCTGGTGCGCCCGCTGCTGGCCAATGGCTGGCGGCACCCGGCGGTGCGCGGCGGCGGGCCATATGACCTGGTGTTCGAGAATATCCTGGCCCGCCCGGTCTGCGGCATGGCCAAGGACATGGCCGCGCGGCTGGCGCCCGGGGGCACGGCGATCCTGGCCGGGCTGCTGCAGAGCCAGGCCCGGATGGTGCTGGCGGCCCATCGCCGGCGCGGGCTGAAACTGGTGCGGATGCTGCCGCAGGGGGCCTGGACCACGATCGTGGTCCGCAAGAACGCACCCGCCTGAAACGCATCCCTGCCAACGCAAACGGGCGGGCCCGGTATGGGCCCGCCCGTCGGATCGTTATGCCTGCCGCGAAGCCGGATCAGCCCAGAAGGCTACGGGCCTCGTGCAGGTCCTTGGCATGCTGGGGTGCGAACACGCGGGGGATGTCGCCGCGGCTCAGGCCCATGTCGGACAGTTCACGGTCGGACATGCCAAAGAGTTCGGCTGCCTGGTCATGCATGCGGTTCCAGGCGGCGAAATTGGTGGCCTGTCGTGCGAGCCAGGCGAAAATGCCGGTCGCGGTCTGCTGCGGCGCGGGGGCCGTCAGGTTGGGCTCCTCAAGCCGGGCGTCGACGTAGCTCAGATTGGGGAGCGAGAAAGTCAGTTGGCTCTTGGGGATCGAGGCAGTCATAGTTGCAGTCCATATCTCAAACCAGGTCCAACGCGACGTCGGGTGGCGGGGCGCCCCGGGTTTGTGCAGTGCAACATAAGGGGTGGCCACTTTGTGGATAAGTGACGAAACCATTGCCCAGCTATGCAGAAATAGCATAATCGTACGTATGCATACAATCGGCGCACGCGCGCACGCGACGCCGAACCCGGCGCCAAACCCGGCGCCGGAACCCCGCCGATGACGGCGGCGCGGCTGGCCGCCTTGCGCGCGGAACTGGCGGACCGGGGCCTCGATGGGTTCATCGTGCCGCGGGCAGACGAGCATCTGGGCGAGTACGTGCCGGCCTCGGCCGAGCGGCTGGCGTGGCTGACGGGGTTTACCGGCAGCGCGGGGATGGCGGTGGTGCTGGCCGGCAAGGCCGCCGTGTTCACCGATGGCCGCTATGTGCTGCAACTGGCGCAGCAGACCGACCAGGACTTGTGGGAACGCTGCCACATCACCGACGAACCGCCACCCGGCTGGCTGGCCGCCAATGCGCCGGCGGGGGCGAGGATCGGCTATGACCCGCTGCTGATCAGCGAAGAGACGCTGGCCCGCTACACCGAGGCGGGCCTGGCGATGCAGCCGGTGGCGAGCAACCCGATCGACGCGGTCTGGCCCGATCGCCCGCGCGCGCCGCTGGCCGCCGCGATGCCGCATGACCTCGCCCTGGCCGGGCGTGGCGCCGATGACAAGCGGGCCGACATCGCGAAGATTCTGGCCGCGGCGAAGCAGGACGCGGCGGTGCTGACCGATCCGGCCTCGATCTGCTGGCTGTTCAACATCCGCGGCGACGACGTGCCGTTCACCCCGTTCGCGCTGGGTTTCGCGCTGGTGCACGCCGATGGCGGGGCCGAACTGTTCATGGACCCGGCGAAGATCCCGCCGCCGACGCGGACCTGGCTGGGGAACGCCGTCTCGGTGGCTGGGCGGGATGCGCTGGAACCGGCGCTGGCGCGGCTGGCCGGCAAGACGGTGCGGGTCGATCCGTCGAGGTCTCCGGCCTGGTTCGCCCAGCGCCTGCGGGACGGCGGGGCCACCGTGGTGGGCGGGCCCGATCCCTGCCTGCTGCCGAAAGCCTGCAAGAACCCCATCGAGCAGCAGGGCAGCCGCGACGCCCACCAGCGCGATGCCGTGGCGATGTGCCGCTTCCTGCATTTCCTGGCCGAGGCCGGGCCCGCCGGGCAGGAAACCGAGATGTCGGCCGCCGCCCGCCTGCTGGCGCTGCGCGCGCAGGTGGACGGGTTCCGTGGCGAGAGCTTCCCCGCGATCTCGGGCGCGGGGGAGCATGGGGCGATCATCCATTACCGCGTCTCGGAGGAGACCAATCGTCCGGTCCGCCCGAACGAGGTCTATCTGATCGATTCCGGCGCCCAGTACCGCGACGGCACGACCGACATCACCCGCACGGTCTGGACCGGGCCGGGGCGGGCGCCGGAGGAGGTGCGGGCGCGGGTGACGCGCGTGCTGCAGGGCCATATCGCCATCGCGACGGCGGTGTTCCCGCAGGGCATCGGCGGCGCCCATATCGACGCCTTCGCCCGCCGCGCGCTGTGGCAGGCGGGGCTGGATTACGATCATGGCACCGGGCACGGCGTGGGGTCGTACCTGTCGGTGCATGAAGGCCCGGTCAGCATCTCGCGCCTGGCCCGCCCGGTTCCCATCGCGCCCGGAATGATCCTGTCGAACGAGCCGGGGTATTACCTGCCCGGTCATTACGGCATCCGGCTGGAGAATCTGCTGCTGGTGCAGCCCGCCGACCTGCCCGGCGCGGTAAAGCCGTTTCTGCGGTTCGAAACCCTGACTTTCGCGCCGTTCGACCGCGCGCTGATCGAGCCCGCCATGCTGGACCGGGCGGAGCGGGACTGGCTGAACGCCTATCACGCGTCGGTCCTGGCCACGGTCGGCCCGCATCTGCACGCCGAGGCGCGGGCCTGGCTGGAAGATGCCTGCGCGGGGATCGGCTGATGTTTCACCGATTCCAGGCTGGCGGGCTGCTGCACAGCATGCGCGAGGCCGGGGTACGCAGGCATCTGCTGGCGCTGCGGGAGCGGATTCGGACGGTGCGCGATGGCGAGGAGTTCCTGCCCGGCGTGCAGGCGCTGCTGACGCCGGGCCACACGCCGGGGCACCTCGCGTTCCTGTTCGGCGGCTGGTGCCTGACCGGCGACGTCGCGTTCCACGACCCGCTGTCCTGTTAGATGAACACGAAGATCGATTACATTTTTCGGACCGAATCTCCCTGGATTTATGTAGGCCCAGGAGAATCAGCTCGAAACGAAATGATCCCCTCGTATTTCTACTCAAATCCGGAAATGAACATCTGTGTTCGCCAGCTGCTGGGCAAAAGAATGCGTACTGTCGATTCTTTGATGAATGAATTTGCGGCAGCTCTCCAATTTTTTGAAGGATTTGGTAACAATTGGCATGCGCTTACAGAGTGTTTGGAGTACATGGATGAATGGCTGCCGAGTGACGCGTACATTCTTGTGATAGAAGGTGCAGAGGAGCTGTTGATATCGGAAGCAGACGAAGCGGTGGGCTATTTCCTTGATGTATTGCATCGGGTGGGTGAGTGGTGGGCAAAACCTATTACAGACAACGGCAGATTTAACAGAAAATCTATCCCATTCCATGTTCTGATTCATGTGTCTGACACAGTAGGGTCCGAACGAATTATTGCTGCCGCGTGTGCCCAGAAGATTCCCATTCGCCAAAGCAATTGACGGGATGCGTATGGCGGCCTGCCTGCCTGTGCCGCGATGGTCGGCTCGGTCAGTCCGAAACTCCTCAGGCACAGGCATCTTTGCAATTCGACTGCATGTCCGCGGCGGGTCTGATCCTGCTATCACCATCCCTGGCTCGGCATCGGCCGCGTGGAACGCTTCGGCGGGTCGTACCGGTTCCTCGCGGGCGTGTAGCAGCGCCGCCGCCGACACCGCGCCTATCCGGCCAGCGCGCGTTCCCCCTGCATCGCGAACCACCGCTTGGCCAGCGCACCCTCCTCGGCCGCAAAGCGTTCGGCCAGCACGACCGACTCCACGATCCGTTCGACCCGGAAATGACGGAAATCCTGGCGCAGCTCGCACCACGCCCCCAGCACGGTGACATCGACATAATATGCCATCGCGATCGGCCAGACCGTACGCTCGGTGCGCTGGCCGGTGACGTCCGTATACACAAGATGCACCTTGCGCGTATCGCGGATGGCATGGCGCAACGCCGACAGGTCCACGCCATCCGGCCGCGCCGCATCGCCATCCGAGACCAGGAACGCCGGCGCCGCCGCCGTGCGCCGCAACGATTCGGGCAGCGCCGTCGCCACCTTCTCCAGCACGCTGTCGGCGGCTTTCTGCAGGCCCGCGTCGCGCAGCCGGCGCACCAGCCTGGCACCCAGGGTGATGGCCTCGATCTCGTCCGCCGTGAACATCAGCGGCGGCAGCGCGAACTCCCGCCGCAGCACATAGCCGATGCCCGCCGCGCCCTCGATCGGGATACGCCGAGCCTGCAGCGTGGCGATGTCGCGGTAGATCGTGCGGGGGGTGACTTCCAGCCGTTCGGCGATGGCGCGCGCGGTCATCGGCCGCCTCGCCGCCCGCAACGTCTGGATGATGTCGAACAGCCGGTCCGCTCGGCGCATACTGCTGACATAACGCTGTCAGCAGCCCGGCGGTAGGGTCCCACCCCCGCAACGGAGCCACGCCATGCCACTCGACCCGACCGCGCGCACGGCCACCGGCGGTTTGATCGTTGCGCTGTCGGCGGTGGCGTTCAGCACGGCCGGGTTCTTCACCAGGCTGATCGAGGCCGATGTCTGGACCGTGCTGTTCTGGCGTGGCCTGTTCGGCGGGCTGCTGATCTTCGCGGTCATCGCCTGGCGCGCGCGGGGGGAAACCGCGGCGGCGTTCGGCGCGATCGGCCGGCGGGGGATGGTGGTGGCCGGGTGCTCCTCGGTCGCGACGATCTGCTTCATCGCCGCGCTGCGCCAGACCACGGTCGCGGACGTGACGATCATCTATTCCACCGCGCCCTTCATCGCCGCGGCCATCGGCTGGGTGTGGGGCAACGAGCGCGCCGCGCCGGCGACGCTGCTGGCCAGCCTGATGGCGGTGGCGGGGGTCGCGGTGATGTTCGCGGGCGGCTCGGGGGAGGGGCGGCTGGTGGGCGGCCTGCTCGCCCTGGCGATGACCGGGCTGATGGCGCTGATGATGGTGATGATCCGCCGCAGCCGGCAGGTGTCGATGCTGCCGGCGGCCTGTCTGTCGGCCTTTGCCTGCGCCGCCCTGGTGCTGCCGCTCGCGGCCCCGGCCGCGGTCACGGCAGCGGAGCTTGGGCTGCTCGCGCTGTTCGGCACGACGCAGTTCGGCCTTGGGCTGCTGCTGCTGACGATCGGCAGCCGGCTGATCCCGCCGGCCCGCGCCTCGCTGCTGGGCAATCTGGAGTTGCCGTTCGCGCCGCTGTGGGTCTGGCTGGCTTTCGGCGAAACGCCCTCTGTCGCCACCGGCCTCGGCGGGGCGATCGTCTGCGCGGCCGTGCTGGTGGATGTATGGGCGGACCGGATGCGACGGCGCGGCAGCGGCGGACAGGCGGGCCTGGAATCCGGCCGGCGATTCGGGCATCGTGCGCGGCACCGCACGGACCGCCCTTAACCGCAAGGATCCCCGACAGATGGACACCAAGACCTATCCGGTGACGCGTTCGGATGAAGAATGGCGCCGGATGCTGACGCCCGAGCAGTACCAGGTCATGCGCCGGCACGGGACCGAGCGGCCGGGAAGCTGCGCGCTGCTGGCCGAAAAGCGCCCCGGCCGGTTCATCTGCGCGGGGTGCGACACGCCGCTGTTCGAATCGAAGCTGAAATTCGAAAGCGGGACCGGCTGGCCCAGCTTCAACGATCCGCTGCCCGACGCGGTCGAGACCTCGGTGGACCGCAGCTATGGCATGGTGCGGGTCGAGGTGCATTGCGCCACCTGCGCCAGCCATCTCGGCCATGTGTTCGAGGATGGGCCGCCGCCGACCTATCAGCGGTATTGCATCAACGGCGTGGCGATGGCGTTCGTGCCGGACTGACACCGGCCCGCCGGCACAGCGGGGAACGGCCGGCCCCATCGGACGGGGCCGGCCGTTCCGGCCTTACGCGGTCGCGGCGCGGCCGGGGGAACGCTGTTCGCGCAGCCACAGGAAGGCGGCGGCCAGCGGCAGCCAGCCCACCCAGCGGGCCGCGTCCAGCGTGTAGTCGGCGAACCCGCCGGGGCGCAGCAGCCCGTTGGGCAGGCCCCAGACGCCGGCGATCACCTCGAATCCCATCAGCCACAGCAGCATGGCGGGCAGCAGCACCGATAGCGGCTGCAGCGCCGGGGACAGCCGAGCGGTCCACCAGGGGCTGAGCGAGACGGCGAAGATCAGGATGGCGCTGCCCACCCTGGTGGCCGGATGGGCCTGGAACCAGGTGGCCAGCAGCGGTTCCCGCACCAGCATCGACCAGGCGGTCCAGGCCAGCACCGCCCCGCCCAGCAGGATCACCACCGGGAAGCGGTCGACCAGGCGGATCACCAGGTGGCTGCCCCAGACGATCAGCGGCACGCTGATGGCCAGGCCCAGCACGACCAGCAGCACGCTGCCCTTGGCCGCGCCGCCGATGGCCAGCACGTTGTCGATGCCCATCACCGCGTCGGCGATGACGATGGTGCGGATGGCCGCGGCCAGGGTGGTGGCCGGGCGGTGCGCCGCGGCGTGGTCGCCGCCGCCGGGCTCGGGGGTCAGCAGCTTGCGGGCGATCCAGACCAGTGCGAGCGACCCGGCCAGCATCAGGCCCGGCAGGTTCAGCAGCCAGACCACGACGATGGCCATGGCGGCGCGCACGATGATCGCGCCGGCGGTGCCCCACAGGATCACGCTGCGCTGTTGATGGGATGGCAGGTTGCGGGCAACCAGGCCGATGACCAGGGCGTTGTCGCCGGCCAGCACCAGGTCGATCAGGACGATGGCAAGCAGGGCCGACAGGAATTCGAGTTCCATGACGTTCTCCACACGATGACGGATCGCGCCGCCGGCTTCCCGGGGGGGCGGCGGCGCGCGGGCTCAGTCGTGTGGGATCAGATCGGCACCTTGCCGGGGCGCGGGGCATCGGCGGAACGCAGCCGGGGCGGGACGCGGTGGCCGCGCGCCAGCAGGGCGGATGCGGCGGCCAGGATGGCCGAGCCGATCAGCAGGAAACGCAGCAGGGGCCAGTCCGCGGCACCCAGCACCGCGGCATCGGCGCCGAAGTCGAAAATGGCGAACTCCATCTCGGCGTCGAGGAACAGCGCCGGGTCGATCGTGTCGATCAGCGCGGTCAGCATCAGGCCCAGCACGACGCAGGCGGCCACCAGATCGCCGCCGGGCGAGATGTGCCGGATCGGGTCAGCGCCGTGGCGGGAGCGTCGGATCAGCCGCATTGCCTGAACATGGGCGCGGGCGGGCGCGCGATCAAGCCGCCGGGGCGCCGTCACCCCATCTCCACCGCCGGCAGCAGCCGGAACCGCCGCCCCTCCGCTCGGCCATGGGCGCGGAAATGATCCGCCCCGCTGGCGATATCCCCCGCATCGATCGCGGCGGCGATGTCGGGATGGCACGTCCGGTAGAAGGTCTCGTCGAACGCCAGGCCGTGATGCTCCACCACCCTGTCGCGATTGCACAGGAAGGCGGCGATCTCGGCCGCCACGGCATCCCATTGCGCGTCATCCAGGGCGAATGCATGGCCGACCGGGCGGAACGACAGCCGGATCGCCGGCGACAGCGGATAGGTTTCCGGCACGTCCAGCCCGCCATACGGATCGGTGGGCCCCTGCACGATCAGTGTCGGCGTCGCCAGCGTCCGCAGATGGGCGAACCGCTCGGGTTCCAGCCAGCACGCCGGGTGGCGGAACGGGTATCCCAGGCACACCACGGCGGCGATCCGGTTGCGCGCGGCGAATCGCGTGGCCGCCACCGCGCCGGATGACCGCCCGATCAGCACCAGGCCCGACCGGTCCTGCGGCGCGGTGGCGTCCAGCAATGCCAGGCGCGCCTCGGTATCCTGCCAGGCCGCCTGATCGCCGCGCCCGTCCAGCAGCGACTCCCAGGGCCGCGCCGGCCAGCCGCGGGCGGCAAGGCGGGGCAGCAGGGCTGCCCCGACCGCGTGATCGGCCGGGTATGACGACCCGGCCAGGTACCAGACGGGTCCGATCAGCGCGCCTTCCGCCATGCTTCGTAGCGGGCCTTGTTCTCGGCGTTCGGGGGATACAGGCCGGGCAGCGAGGCACCGCCATTCACCTCGCCCATGATCCACTCCTCCATCCTCTCCTGCTCCTGGGCTTCGGCGGCCACTGCCTCGACCATCTTCTGCGGGATGCAGACCGCGCCGTCGTCGTCGACCATGATCAGATCGCCGGGGAACACCGCGACGC
>CAYZKM010000151.1:0-9342 GCA_964478525.1 uncultured Bifidobacterium sp. | reverse complement strand
CGGCATCGGCGGTGGCGGCGTGCACCTCGTCGATATGGCGTCCGATGTCCTCGGTCGAGCGTGCGGTCTGGCTGGCCAGTTGCTTCACCTCGGACGCCACGACCGCGAAGCCCTTGCCCGCGTCACCGGCGCGTGCCGCCTCGATGGTCGCGTTCAGCGCCAGCAGGTTGGTCTGGTTGGCGACGTCGCGGATCAGGTCCACCACGGTGCGGATCTGGCGCACCTTCTCGGTCAGGGTGTCGATGGTCCTGCGGGTCTGATCGCCCGCCTCCACGGCGCGGACGATGGATCCCCTGGACCGTCCGACCTCTTCGGTGATCGCATGGATCGACGTCGCGAGATCCGCCGCCGCGCCGGCGACGGCCTGCGCGTTGGCGGCCGCCGAGGCGGCGGCCTGGGTCGCGGATCGCGTCGAATCGTTGGTGCGGTCGGACAGCGCCAGCATGTCCCGGGCCGCCGCACTCATGATCTCGTTGCGCCCGCCGATCTCGGTGATGGCCGCGTTGGTCGAGGATTCGATCTTGTCCGCCATGTCGCGCAGGGCTTCCTGCTTCTGGGTCTCGGCCTGGGCGCGCTCGCGCTCCCGCGCCTCGGTCGCTTCCCGGCTGGTGATGGCATTGCTGCGCAAGACCTCCAGCGCCTGCGCCATGCGTCCGATCTCGTCGGACCGGTGATGCGGCGGGATCGCGGTATCGATCTCGCCCCGCGCCAGCGTGCGCATCGCGTCGGTCATGCGCGCCAGTGGCCCGGTGATGCCGCGCAGCACCACCACCAGGGCCAGCGAGGCGATCAGCACGATGCCGGCGGCGGTGGCCAGCGGCACGACGGTTGCCATCCGGTCCTGGAACTGCCGCAGGTCGGCGGCGATGCGGTCCACCTCCTCGGCATTGCGCTGGGCCAGCGCCTGCACGACGCGGTTCAGCGCCTGGCGGTTCGTCCGGTTCGCATCGTTGTTGCCCATCTTCTCGGCGGCCGCCGAACCCTGTGTCCGCGCGGCCTCGACCATGGCGGTGCGCAGCGCGATGAACTCCTGTATCCGCGTCCGCGACTCGGCGGCCAGAGCGGAGGAACCGGCATCGAACAGGCTGGCCCATACGGTCTCGCGCTGGTCGATCAGGCGCAGGTTGGCCAGCAGCGGGGCGCCGAATTTCTCGATCTCGGCGCGGTCGCGCGCAAAGTAGATGCCGCGCGAATCCATGACGATCGCGTTGATCAGGCCGTTGATCTGCTCCCCGATCACCGCGCGGTCCGATGCGCGCTGCATGGCGCCGACCTTTTCGTCATAGATCGCCGTGGCATGGATGCCCGACCAGCCGGCCAGCGCGGCGGTCAGGGAAAGCAGGGCGACGATGCCCAGCAGACGGGTCTTGATACTGGTGGCCAAGGCGGATCGGGTGGTTTGCATACATGCGCCTCCGTGGCCGCTGTCGTGCGGCCCTTCGCGGTGCGGCGACCCTAACGCGGCGTCGTTAACAGCGGGTTAGCACCCGTGACGGCCGGTCAGGTTGCCTATACCGTTTTGCCCGGAACGACCCGATATAGGGCGGTGGGCGCCGGCCATCGGCCGAGCCAGGACTTGAACAGCGAAAGCGCGCGCATGACCGACCATCTGAATCTACTTGCCGACCTGATCGCCAAGGCCCGGGCCGCCGGCGCCGATGCCGCGGACGCGGTGCTGGTGGCCGGCACGTCGCTGTCCGTGCAGCGCCGCCTGGGCCGGAACGAGCATGTCGAGCGCGCCGAGGGCCAGGACCTGGGCCTGCGCGTGTTCCTGGGCAAGCAGGCGGCCATCGTGTCCGCCACCAGCATCGACCCGGCGGGCTTCGCCGACATCGCCGAACGCGCGGTGGCGATGGCGCGCGTGGTGCCCGAGGACCCGTATACCGGCCTCGCCGAGACCGCTGCCCCGCCCGCGCTGCTCGATCTGCAGATGGACGATCCGTCGGAGCCATCCACCGAGGCGCTGGCCGCCCGCGCCGCGGCCGCCGAGGAAGCCGCCCTGGCGGTGCCCGGTGTCACCAACTCCGAGGGTGCGGATGCCGGCTATGGCCGCAGCGAGATCGTGCTGGTTACCTCGGCCGGGTTCGCCGGACGCCGGGTCGGCACCAGCCATTCGATCTCGGCCACGGCGCTGGCGGGGTCGGGAACCGGGATGCAGCGCGACTACGACTATCATGGCTGCGTGCACCTGGCGGACCTGGACGACCCGGCGGCGATCGGGCGCAGCGCCGGCGAACGCGCGGTGGCGCGCCTGAACCCGGTGCGGGCGGCCACGGCGAAGCTGCCGGTCGTCTACGACCCGCGCGTCGCCGGCAGCCTGCTGGGCCACCTGGCCGGCGCGATCAACGGCGCGGGGGTCGCGCGCGGCACCAGCTTCCTGCGCGACAGGCTGGGGCGTGCGCTGTTCAGGTCGGGCATCGGCATCCACGACGACCCCCGCCGGGTGCGCGGGCCGCGGTCCCGCCTGTTCGACGGCGAGGGCACGCCCACCGCGCCACGGGCGCTGATCCAGGACGGCGTCCTGACGACCTGGCTGCTCGACAGCCGCTCTGCCCGGCAGCTGGGCATGACGTCGACGGGGCATGCCGCGCGCGGCACGTCGGGCCCGCCATCGCCGGCGCCGTCGAACCTGTATCTGGCGGCGGGGCAGATGACGCCCGGGGAACTGATGGCCGACATCACGCTGGGGCTCTATATCACCGAGATGATCGGCATGGGCGTGAACGGCGTCACCGGCGACTACAGCCGCGGCGCGGCCGGCTTCATGATCCGCGATGGCGCGCTGGCCGAACCGGTGGCCGAGATCACCGTGGCAGGTAACCTAATTGACATGTTTGCGAACTTGACCCCCGCCAGCGACCTGCGCTTCCGTCGCGGCACGGATTCACCGACGGTTCGGATCGAGGGCATGACGCTGGCGGGTGCGTGACGCCGGGCTCCCCCCTCTGTTCGATCCGTTTGCAGAACACCATATGGGTGCCATGAAGAAAAATGAGGCGAACGTCATGCGTCGTACAAGCTTCCTGCTGGCCGCCACGGCCGCGATCGCGCTGGCCCTGGCGCCGAGCCTGGCGCAGGCGCGCGCGGGCAACGGGTCGTCGATGGGAAGCCGCGGCAGCATGACACAATCGGCGCCGCCCACCACCCGGACCGCGCCGACCACGGCACAGCCGATGCAGCGCACGATCACGCCCAGCGCGCCGGTCGGTGCCCCCTCGGCCCCGGGGATGGCGGCGCCGTCGCGCGGGTCGTCGTTCATGTCCGGGCTGATGGGCGGGCTGATCGGTGCCGGCATCGGCGGCCTGCTGTTCGGCCACGGCTTCTTCGGCGGTGGGTTGGGCATGAGCGGGTTCCTGGGCTTCCTGCTGCAGATCGGCCTGATCGCCCTGGCGGTGATGCTGATCGTCCGCCTGTTCCGCGGCAGCCGCCAGCCGCAGCCGGCGATGGCCGGCGGGCCGAACATGATGGCGCGCGGACAGATGCCTGATCAGGGCCGTGGCATGATGGGCGGTGGCGGCGGCTTCGGCCGGCCCGGCACGCGCCCGGTCGAGATCACGCCGGCCGACTACCAGCAGTTCGAGCAGCTGCTGCAGGGCGTGCAGGCGGCCTGGACCAACCACGACCTGAACGGCCTGCGCGCCATGAGTACGCCCGAGATGCTGTCCTATTTCGGCGAACAGCTTGGCGAGCAGGCGAGCCGGGGCGTGCGCAACAGCGTGACCGATGTGCGCCTGCTGTCGGGTGACCTGGCCGAAGCCTGGGCCGAGGGCGATCGGGAATACGCAACCGTGGCGATGAAGTTCTCGATGATCGACGTGACCCGCGATGGCGCGGGCCGCGTGGTCGAGGGGAACCCGGCGCAGCCGGTCGCGGCGACCGAGGTCTGGACCTTCCTGCGGGTCCGCGGCGGGCATTGGATCCTGTCGGCGATCCAGCAGGCCGGCTGATCGCCCCGCTTCCGCCGTTTCCGTACCGGCAACGCCCGTCGCCAACGCTGGCGGCGGGCGTTGCCATATCCTGGCACACCGGATAGCAGACCCGTCACGAACAGGAGGACGCCTGTCATGACCGCTCTCGATCCCATCCCCTACACGGACGCCAGGCTGCGGCGCATCCTGTCGACCGTGCGGACCATCGCCATGGTGGGCGCCAGCTCGAACTGGAACCGCCCCAGCTTCTTCGTGATGAAATACCTGCAGGGCAAGGGGTATCGCGTGATCCCGGTGAACCCGGGCACCGCGGGCAAGGAACAGCTGGGCGAGAAGATCTATGCCTCGCTGCGCGACATCCCCGACCCGGTGGACATGGTGGATGTGTTCCGCGCGTCCGACCAGGTTGGCCCGGTGGTGGACGATGCCATCGCCATCGGCGCCAAGGTGGTGTGGATGCAGCTGGGTGTCCGCAACGACGAGGCCGCTGCCAGGGCCGAAGCCGCGGGCATCGAGGTGATCATGAACCGCTGCCCGAAGATCGAGTTCGGCCGGCTGGGCGGCGAGCTGTCCTGGAGTGGCGTGAACTCCGGCATCATCCGCAACCGCCCGGCGGAACCGCCGACCCAGCGCCGGGCCAGGCCGCGCCCGCTGCCGTCGACCAATGTCAGCTATGGGTTCGACACCATGGCCGTGCACGCCGGCGCCGCGCCCGACCCGACGACCGGCGCGCGATCGACCCCGATCTACCAGACCACGGCCTATGTCTTCGACGATGTCGACCACGCGGCGTCGTTGTTCAACCTGCACAATTTCGGCTATATCTACTCCCGCCTGACCAACCCCACCGTCGCGGTGCTGGAAGAACGCATTGCCACGCTGGAAGGCGGGCGCGCCGCGGTTGCCGCCGCGTCCGGCCACGCCGCGCAGTTCCTGGTGTTCGCGACACTGCTGGAACCGGGCGATGAATTCCTGGCGTCACGCGCGCTGTATGGCGGATCGCTGACGCAGTTCGGCCTGTCGTTCAAGAAGCTGGGCTGGACCTGCCATTTCGTCGATCCGCTGGACCCCGAGAATTTCCGTCGCGCGCTGACGCCCCGGTGCAAGGCGATCTTCGTCGAAAGCCTGGCCAACCCCGGCGGCGTGATCGTCGACCTGGCCGCGATCGCCGCGATCGCGCACGAAGCCGGCGTGCCGCTGATCGTCGACAACACGCTGGCGACACCCTATCTGTGCCGCCCGATCGAATGGGGGGCCGACATCGTCACCCACTCCACCACCAAGTTCATCGGCGGCCACGGCAACTCGATGGGCGGGATGGTCGTGGAGTCGGGCAAGTTCGACTGGGCGCAGAACGACAAGTTCCCGTCGATGACCCAGCCCGAGCCGGCGTATCACGGCCTGCGCTTCTATGAGAATTTCGGCGACTTCGCCTTTACCACCAAGGCACGCGCGGTGGCGCTGCGCGACTACGGCCCCACCATGGCGCCGATGAACGCGTTCATGACCATCACCGGGTGCGAAACGTTGCATGTGCGCATGGAACGCCACTGCGCCAACGCGCTGGCGGTCGCCGAGTTCCTGTCTACACACCCGTCTGTCGCCTGGGTGTCGTATGCCGGGCTGAAATCCAGCCGGTACTATGACCTGGGGCAGCGCTACATGCCGAAAGGCACCGGCGCGGTCTTCACCTTCGGCGTGAAGGGCGGCTACGACGCCGGCATCAGGCTGGTCGAGAATGTGCGCCTGTTCTCCCATCTCGCGAATATCGGCGACACGCGCAGCCTGATCCTGCACCCCGCATCCACCACCCACCGCCAGCTGACCGAGGAGCAGCGCACCGCCGCCGGCGCCGGGCCCGATGTGATCCGCCTGTCGATCGGGCTGGAGACGGCGGCCGACCTGATCCAGGACCTGGATCAGGCGCTGGCCGGGGAATAGCTGGCCGCCGCATCGATGAAACGCCTGCTGCGGACTGCGTGGTTCCAGGCGGCGCTGGCCGGCGTGATGGGCGGGTACCTGTCCTTCGCGCTGCGCACGACGCGCTGGACGATCGCCGGCGAGGAGCACTTCGCCCCGCATGTCGCCGGGCTGTCGGCGGTGTTTGCGTTCTGGCACGAGACCCTGCCGCTGATCCCGGCCATGTGCATCGTCGCCGCGCGCACGCCCGGCTATCGGCGCATCCCGATGTACACCATGGTCAGCAGGCACCATGACGGGCAGTTCATCGGCAAGGTCGTCCGCCGGTTCGGGATCGAGCCGGTCCTGGGCTCCTCCACCCGTGGCGGCGCGGCGGCGTTCCGCCATTTGCTGGGGCTTCTGTCGCGAGGCGCGATCATCGGGCTGACGCCGGACGGACCCAAGGGTCCCCGGCGCAAGGCGGCCTCTGGCGTCGCACTGCTGCCCGCCATGGCCAATGTGCCGGTGCTGCCCTGCGCGGTGCAGATGACCCGCAAGATCCGCACCGGCAGCTGGGACCGCATGATCCTGCCGCTGCCGTTCGGCCGCGGCGTGATGGTGTTCGGTGCCCCCATCGCGGTGCCGCGCGCGGGGTGGGAAGACCAGGTCCCCGCCATCGAGGCCGCCATCACCGCCGCGCTCGAACGGGCCGACCGCCTGTGTGCGGCCTGACACGCGCCGCCGCTTGCGGCTGGGCGGCCACCGCCTCGGTGCTGGCACCCGGGCTGCGATGGCACCTGCGCCGGCGCGCCGCCAAGGGCAAGGAGATCGCCGCCCGCCTGCCCGAACGGCGGGGCATCGACCCGTCGCCGCGGCCCGCGGGCCGGCTGCTGTGGCTGCATGCGGCCAGCGTGGGAGAAACCGTGTCGGTCCTGCCCGTCCTGGCGCACCTGCCCGCCGGGGTGTCGGTGCTGCTGACGACGGGGACCGTGACCTCGGCCGAGCTGGCGGGGCGGATGCTGGCCGGGATGGGCCTGGCGGACCGCGTGCGCCACCGCTTCGCGCCGCTGGATGTGCCGGCCTGGGTCGGCCGCTTCCTGGACCATTGGCGCCCTGACGCGGCGGCGTTCGTGGAAAGCGAGCTGTGGCCCAACCAGATCGCCGCCTGCCGCCGCCGCCGCATTCCCATGATGCTGCTGAACGCGCGTCTGTCCGCCGCCAGCTTCGCCTGGTGGCGGCGTGCGCCCGGCTTCGCGCGGGCCGTGATCGGCGGGTTCAGCCGCATCCAGGCGCGGGGGGAGGAAGACGCCGCCCGCTTTCGCGCCTTGGGAGCGATGCGTGTCGAAACGCCGGGAGACCTGAAGCTCGCCGCCCCCAGGCTGGCGGTGGACGAGATCGCCCTGGACGGGCTGCGCGCCGCGCTGGCGGGCCGTCCCGTCTGGGTTGCGGCCAGCACGCATCCGGGCGAGGAGGCGCTGATCGCCGATGTCCATGCGCGCCTGGCGCCGCACCATCCCGGCCTGCTGACGATCATCGCCCCCCGCCACCCCGAGCGCGGCGCGGCATTGGCGGCCGCCCTGGGCGCCCCCCGGCGCGGTGCCGGCGACGCGCCGCCGCCGGCGGGCGTCTGGCTGGCCGATACGTTGGGCGAGATGGGGCTGTGGTATCGCTTGGCCCCGATCGCCTTCGTAGGGCGCAGCCTGCTGGCGCCGGGCGGCGGGCAGAACCCGCTGGAACCGGCCCGCCTGGGCTGTGCCATCGCCGCGGGCCCGCATACCGGCAACTTCCAGGAGCATGTCGCCCTGCTGTGCCAGGCGGACGCCATGCGGATCGTCGATACACCGGATGCCCTGGCCGGCTTCGTCGCCGCCATGCTGGCCGACCCGGATGCGCGTGCCGCCATGGGCGCGCGCGCGGCCGACATCGTGTGCCGCCACGAAGACCTGCCCGAGCGCACTGCCCGGATCCTGGCCGACCTGGTCGAGGGACGCTGACATGCCACAGGCGCCGGCATTCTGGAGGCGGGACGGGCTGGTGCCCGGACTGCTGTCACCACTGTCCGTATTGACACGCATCATGACAGCTCGCCGCGTCGACCGGCCTGGATTCCGTGCCTCGGTGCCGGTGATCTGCTGCGGCAATGTCACCGTCGGCGGTGCCGGCAAGACCACGCTGGCCATCGACCTGGCGCAACGCCTGGTCGCGCGCGGGCGGTCGGTGCATGTGCTGCTGCGCGGCTATGGCGGGTCCGCGCGCGGGGTGCGGCGGGTCGGCGCGGGTGATACCGCCGACCTCGTGGGGGACGAGGCGCTGCTGGCGGCCGCCGTCGCCCCGACCTGGACCGGCGCCGATCGCGGCGCCACCGCCCGTGCCGCCATCGCGGCGGGCGCCGACGTGCTGCTGATGGATGACGGGCTGCAGAACCCGTCGCTGCGCAAGGACCTGTCGCTGCTGGTCATCGACGGCGCCACCGGCTTCGGCAATGCCCGCCTGCTGCCGGCCGGTCCGCTGCGCGAGGATGTCGCCGCGGCCGCGTCACGCTGTCAGGCGGCAGTGCTGATCGGCGACGACGCCACCGGCGCACTGCGACGCCTGCCCGCCACCTTGCCCGTGCTGCGCGCCCGGCTGGTGCAGGATGCCGCGATCGCCGACCTGCGCGGCCGCCGCGTCCTCGCCTTCGCCGGCATCGCCCACCCCGCCAAGTTCTTCGCGCCGCTGGCCGAGGCCGGCGCCGACCTGGTTGCGACCGTTCCTTTCCCCGACCATCACAAGTTCACCCGGCCCGAGATCGAACGGTTGCTGGCGCGGTCGGCGGCATCAGGCGCCATCGCGGTGACCACCCCCAAGGACGCGGTGCGCCTGCCGCCCGACCTGCGCGCCCGGGTCACGGTGATCGGCGTCGGCCTGGCGTGGGACGATCCGGGTGCGCTGGACGCGCTGCTGGACCGCTACGGCGCCTGACGAACTGGCCAGCATACCGGTTCCCTGACACACTCGGGCGGTAACGGAGGAACGCCCCATGACGAAACAAATTCCCGCCGCCATCTCGATGGAAGGCAAGCGCGCGATCGTGACCGGCGCCGCCAGCGGCATCGGCAAGGCCACCGCGCTGGTGCTGGCCGATCTCGGCGCCGAGCTGGTGCTGGTGGACCTGTCGGCGATGGACGGGACGCGCGACGAGGTGCAGGCACGCGGCGCGCGATGCACGGTGCGGCAGGGCGACCTGACCGACGATGCGTTCCTGGCGTCGCTGTTCGCCGGGGACCGCATCCATGCCCTGGCGCATTGCGCCGGCATCCTGGCCCGTACGCCGTGGGATGAAGACCCCAACTGGATGGAGCGCTTCCATCGCATGATGGATGTGAACGTGCGGGTGCCGCTGCAGATCACCGGTGCGGCGCTGAACCACATGGGCGATCATGGCGGCGGCAACATCGTGCTGGTGGGCTCGGTTGCCGGCAAGACCGGCGGCACGTCGCTGTCGACGCCACCCGACTACTCGGCGTCGAAAGGT
>CAYZKM010000150.1:0-9344 GCA_964478525.1 uncultured Bifidobacterium sp. | reverse complement strand
CGAGATCGCGCGGGTGGTCGACGATGGCGAGAACCTGCATGTGCTGCCGATCGTCACGCGCGGGCCAGCCGAGAACCTGGAGGCGCTGCTGTTCATCCGCGGCATCGACGCCGCCATCATCAATGCCGACGCGCTGGAACAGTTCAGGGCGCTGGTGCCGAACATCAACCAGCGGATCACCTATATCCTCAGCCTGTTTCCCTCGGAACTGCACATCTTCGTCCGCCCCGAGATCAATTCGCTGGCCGATCTGAAAGGGAAGAAGGTCAACTTCAACACCCCCGGCACGGCCGCCGCCTATTCGGGACCGCTGATCTTCGAGCGGCTGAAACTGGACATCAGGAAGACCTTCATCCCGCATCAGGTCGCGCTGGAGCAGATGCGCAACGGCCAGGACGACATGGCTGCCGTGGTGTTCGTCACCTCGAAACCGGTCGATGTGTTCCGCAGTCCGAAATGGGAGGCCGGGTTCAAGCTGCTGGCGGTCCCGTTCGAGGATTTCAGCTTCTACCTGCCCTCGGTCCTGACCTCGGCCGACTATCCGCAGCTGATCCCGCCCGGGCAGGAGGTCCAGACGATCGCCGTGCCGACCGTGCTGGTTGCCTATAACTGGCCGCGCACGTCGGACCGGTACCGCCGCGTCGCCAGGCTGACGGAATACCTGTTCAACCGGCTGGACCGGCTGCAAGGACCGGGGTTTCACCCGAAATGGAAGGACGCGAACCTGAACGCCAGGGTTCCCGGGCTGGAACGTTTTCCCGCGGCGCAGGAATGGCTCGACCGCAGCGCCGCGGCGCGTGCGCAGGCCGCCGCCGTGCCCGCCACCGGCGCCGGCGGGCCGACGCCCCCGGCCGTCGGGGCATCGGCGGAGGAGCAGCGGCTGTACAAGGAATTTCTGGAATGGCGTCGCAGCCAGGCCCGTTAGGGCGGCGTGGCCTGCCCTTGGGGAGAATCAATGACATGTCGCGGATCTTCGTTGCCCTGGCCATGCTGGCCGCCGTCGCGATCACCGGCCCCGCCTTCGCGCAAACCCGCTCGCAACCGGCCCCATCCGCATCCGCGAAGGAGAAGGTGCACCGCGTCGTGATACAGGTCAGCCAGAACGATCCGGCCATGATGACCACCGCGCTGAACAATGCCGAGAACCTGACGAAGCATTTCGCCAGCAAGGGCGAGCGGGTGGAGATCGAGTTCGTGGCCTACGGTGCCGGCCTGGCCATGGTGCGCAGCGACACCTCGCCGGTGAAGGACCGGCTGGCGACGCTGAACCGGTCGATGAAGAACATCACCTTCAGCGGATGCAACAACACGCTGACCAACCAGTCGACCGCCGAGCACAAGGAGATCACCCTGGTGCCGGAGGCACGCCTGGTGCCGACCGGCATCGGCCGGATCGTGGAGTTGAGCGAGCAAGGCTGGACATATGTCCGGCCGTGACCGGGTTGGCCGGCTCATGTGCCTGGTTCTGGCCGCCGGTATCGGCGGCCTGGTGTCGACGGCCGTCATGGCGCAAGCCCCGCGCGATTGTTTGTCCTGTGTCCGGACGGCCGGTTGCGAGTCCAATCGCGAAAGTTGCATTGCCGAGTGCCGGTCTCGCCTTTTCGGGATTGACCCACGGCGGGCAACATGTATCGATGGTTGCCTCGTTACGATGTCTCAATGCAAGCGCACCGCGGAACTCGGTTGCAAATCCCGGGGAGCCTGCTCGTAACCGAGGCGTAAGGACGCTGCCCTTGTCTCTCATTCCATGTCACGTGCCATGACAACAGCATCCCCCGCCCGAACCCGCTCCCTCGCCGCCGCATACGATCAACAGCGGGATCACCGGCCGCGCTATGACGGCGGCACGCGCCTGGCGTTGCGCGATGATATCGTCGAGCAGATACGCTGCCGCATCGGTGTGGTTCTGCTGACCGGGCGGGCGAAGCTTGGCAAGACCCAGATGCTGGACTCTGTCCTTCGCGTTCTGGAAGACGGCCCGATGCGGATCGAGCGGGCCGGTGCGGCCGACATTCCCGCCCTGGTAGCGGAACGCAAGGGCACGAGGAACGACGCGGCGGCGATGCTGATCGCGGCCGACGACGCCGATGCACTGGACGCCCCGACATTCGCCGCCCTGCTGTCGCTGGTCGGTGGGCCGGTCCAGCTTCTGCTGGTCGGTGCCACCGTCGATCTGCATGACCGGATCGCCGCCGTGGCGCCGCGCCTGGTCGATGCCGGCGATCTGGCGCATCGCGAGCTGGAGCCTCTCGCGTCCCGCGACATCGCCGGCTATGTCGCCCTGGCGGTCGATGAGTCCACCACCTCGCTGCGCGAGGTCGCCTCCGAGGAGGCGTTGGCCGAGCTGCTGCGTGAATCCGGGGGCATGCCGGAACGGATCAACGAGGTGCTGGCTGCCGCGGTCGCCATCGCCAGTTGCCGCGAGCAGGGCCTGCTGACGCTGGACGTGGTGGAGGATGCGATCTCCTCGCTGGCCCCTGCCCCGCTGATCCCGTCCCCCGCCCTGGCGGAGCTGCTGGGGGCCCTGACCTCGACGACGCCGGCCAGGCCAGCGCCCGCCGCGCCGGCATCGGTGCCGGACCAGACACAGCTTTCCCGCCCCGGCCGGCAGCCATCCGCTTCGGTGGAAGACAAGGTGGAACCGCCCGCGGCCGCCCCGCCCGGATCGCCGACACGCAGCCCGGCCCGCCTCGCGGTGCCGGTGCTGCTGGTCGCGGCGGTCGGCGCGGGGACCGTGCTGTGGAGCACGCCCACGCAGCAGACCGCGATCCCGCACCAGGAACAGCCGCCACCGGCCATGGTCGCCGAAGCCCCGGCCCCGGCCTCCGCTCCGACCCCGGAACCGGAACCGGAACCGATTGCCGCCGAACCCGCGCCCACCGGGTCCGCCTTGCCCACCGAGGTCGCAACCGAACCGCCGCAGCCCATCGCGCAGGCGGTGCCGCACACTGACGACGCCCCCGCGCCCGATGCGGCGGCGGACCCATCCATCCAGGCAGTCGCGATCGAATCGACCCCCGTCGCAGAGCCGCCGGAGGAGCCGGCCCCAACCGGTGCGATTGGGCCGGACCGTGCGCCCCCCGCGCATGCGCCGGCGCCCGTGCCCGAGCCAGTCGTCGCGCACCAGGATTTCCCGCCTCCGGACCTATCGCCAGCGTCTTCGACACAGGCCCAACCGGCTGTTGCCGCGCTGCCGCCGGCGATCGTGGACGGGATGCTCCGGCGCGCGCAGGCGCTGCTGGACGGTGGCGATGTCCTTGCCGCGCGGCTGCTGTACGAGCGCGCCGCCTCGGCCGGCGATGGCAAGGGCGCAAGCGGGGTCGGCAAGACCTATGATCCGGCGTTCCTGGCCACGATCGATGCCCAGGGCATCAGCGGCAACCTGGAATGGGCAACCCACTGGTACCGCCGAGCGATCATGCTGGGCGATCCTGATGCCGTGGGGTTGCTGCGAGGGTTGCCACAGGGTGGAAGACCCTAGAAGACGCCGACCGCAAGCGGTCGGCGCATGCTATGTCGCTGTCCGATCGCATGATCACGCCGTTACGGTTCCGTTCGGCGTGATCATGCTTCGGACTGTCAGCCGCCGACCGCCTCGCCGAACGGAACCCACGCCGAACCGTCGAACCGTACCAGGCGCAGCCGCTTGATGCCCGAGATGTCGCCCGGCTTGACGCTGAAATCGACGCCCGGCTGGAACATCGGCGGGTGGTAGTCGATGTTCCAGGCTTTGGCGATGATGTTTTCCCGCGACAGATCATTGCCGCATGCCCGCAGCACCTGCTCCAGGCATTGGGCCTGCGAGTAGCCGTAGACAACGTTCACGTCCTTGACGTCGCCCTCGGGGTAGAATTTCGTCATGAAGGTCCGCCATTCCCTGTAGCCGGCATCGGCTTCCCATTGCGGATCGTTCGGGTCCTTCATATAGGCGCTGGTGATCAGCCCGACCGATTTGTCGAGCCCCGCCGGCGCCAGCGCCGTGGCGACCGAGGACGCCGGGTTGCCGACGATGTACAGCGGCTTCCACGCCACATCGTACACCTTGCGGATCGTCATCGCCGAGAACTTGGGAATGCCCCAGAAAAAGAACACGTTCGCACCCGTGCCCTGCGCCGTCAGCACCTGGGAGTCCGTGGTGGCATCCGTCGTTTCATATGTGGTGACGGACACGATCATCTTGTCGGCCTTGTCGCCCAGCCCGTCGCGCAGGCCCTTGATCGCGTCGCGCCCGGAATCATCGTTCTGCGCCAGGACGGCGATCTTCGCGTCAGGCTTGGTATTCAGGATATACCGGGCATAGACCCGTCCCTCGATCTGGTAGCTCGGCTGCCAGCCGATCACCCAGGGAAAATGGGCGTGGTCAAAGAACTGCGTCGCGCCCGATGCCACGAACACGTCGGGCACCTTCTTGTCGTTTAGGTATTTGCGCGTCGACATCCCGGTGGGTGTGCCGAGCTGGGCGAAGATGAAGGCGACCTTCTCCTGCTCCACCAGCCGGCGGGTCTGTTCCACGGTCTTGGGCGGGGTGTAGGCGTCGTCCAGCTGCATCAGGCGGATGCGGCGGCCGTTGATGCCGCCCTGTTCGTTGAGCATCCGGAAATACGCGTCATGGGTCCGCCCGATCGTGCCGTACGACGAGGCGGGGCCGCTGAACGGCTGGGTCGATCCGATCAGGATCTCGGTATCGGTTACGCCCGGCGCGTTGGCGGCATGGGCCGTTGCCGGCCCGACCGCCGCGGCGGCCAGGCCAAGCGCGATCGCATCCCGTCGTGTGGTTCTGATCATCGGTCCCCCCCGGTTGGTTCGTCCGCTTCGGCGGCTGTCCCGCCATCGCGCGTGCTGTGGCGGCAACCTAGCCCAGAACCGGCCGATTGCCACCAGCCCCAGTCTGAACGCGGATCGGATAGGCACGGCGGTCACAATGTCCTAGACACCGCCTCCGTTTCCTTTGCAGCAGGCCCGGTTGGCAGTTTTCCTGATCCGCGGTGATGGCCGGTGACCGATCTGGCCGCCTATGGCGGGCTGTTCATGGCCGCGCTGATCGCCGCCACCATCCTGCCGATGCAGTCGGAAGCCGTGCTGGTCGGGCTGCTGCTGGCCGGCTATCCGCCCTGGCTGCTGGTCGTGGTCGCCGGGGCGGGCAATATCCTGGGATCGGTCATCAACTGGCTGATGGGGCGCTGGATCGAACAGTATCGCGACCGGCGCTGGTTCCCGGTGTCGGAGCCGGCGCTGGAGCGGGCGCGCGGCTGGTATCGCCGGTATGGGCGGTGGTCACTGCTGGCGAGCTGGGCGCCCATCGTCGGGGACCCGCTGACCGTGGTCGCCGGGGTGCTGCGCGAGAATCTGGGCGTGTTCGTCCTGCTGGTCACCATCGCCAAGGTCGGGCGCTATGCCGTGCTGGCCTGGGCCACGCTGCAACTGGGATAGCGGCCATCAGGTCTTGCTGCACTGCACAATAGTTGGCAACCTCAGTGGCATGTACTCCCGGCGTGGCCTTGAAGAGACGGGTTTTCCTGGCATCCGCCACCGGCCCCATGCATCCTCTCGCACGGGTGACACTCCGGCCGGCAGGGCAGACCGCCCGCGCCCGCCACGACGAATGGAAGGCACACCAGGTTGGACGACGCACCTGCCCGACGCGGCATGATCATTCCCCCGGCCGATCCCGCCGCACGCACGCCCGAGGCCCTGAGGGCGGCGATCCTGACCAAGCTGACCTCCCATGTCGGGAAGCGGCGGGCGATCGCCACCGACCGCGACTGGCTGCTGGCGACCGCGATCGCGGTGCGCGACCTGGCCGTGGACCGCTGGCTGGCCAGCATCGATGCCGCCTACCAGCAGGGGGAAAAGCGGGTCTACTACCTGTCGCTGGAGTTCCTGGTCGGGCGGTTGCTGTTCGACAACCTGAACAACCTGGGCATCATGGACGCGGTGCGCCAGGCGCTGGCCGAGCTGGATGTCGACCTCGATCGGCTGCGCGCGCTGGAACCCGACGCGGCGCTGGGCAATGGCGGCCTTGGCCGGCTGGCCGCCTGCTTCATGGAGAGCATGGCGACGCTGGGCATCCCCGCGCATGGCTATGGCATCCGCTATGACCACGGGCTGTTCCGCCAGGTCATCATGAATGGCTGGCAGGAGGAATTCCCCGAGGAATGGCTGTCCTTCGGCAACCCCTGGGAATTCGAACGCCCGGAAGTGCATTGCGACATCGGCTTCGGCGGTTCGGTGGAGACCCTGGCCGGAGAGGGTGACACCGACCATCACACCTGGCATCCGGCCGAGGTCGTGGTCGCGGTCGCCTATGACACGCCGGCGGTTGGCTGGCGCGGGCGCCGCGTCAACACGCTGCGCCTGTGGTCGGCCCGCCCGGTCGATCCGTTGCGGCTGGATGTGTTCAACCATGGCTACCATGCCGGTGCGCTGGCCGCGCGCGTGCGCGCCGAGGCGATCTCGAAGGTCCTGTACCCGTCCGACGCCACGCCGGCGGGGGAGGAACTGCGCCTGCGCCAGGAGTATTTCTTTGCCTCGGCCTCGTTGCAGGACCTGGTCCGCCGCCACATCAAGGCGTTCGGCGATATCTGCACTCTGCTTCACATGACCGCGATCCAGCTGAACGACACGCACCCGTCCATCGCGGTGGCCGAGCTGACGCGCATCCCGGTCGATCTGCACCATGTGCCCTGGGCCGAGGCGTGGCGGATGACGCAGGCCACCATCTCCTACACCAACCACACCCTGCTGCCCGAGGCGCTGGAATCCTGGCCGGTGTCGCTGATGGAGCGGATGCTGCCGCGCCATATGCAGATCATCTACCTGATCAATGCCCGCCACCTGGCCGAGGTGAACGCTGCCCATCCCGGCGATGACGGGCTGATGTCGCGCATCTCGATCATCGACGAGCAGCGCGGGCGCCGCGTGCGCATGAGCCATCTGGCCTTCCTGGGCTCCCATCGCGTGAACGGGGTATCGGCGCTGCATACCGATCTGATGCGGGAAACCGTGTTCCGCGACCTGCACGGGCTGCGGCCGCATCAGATCGTCAGCGTCACCAACGGCGTTGCGTTCCGCCGCTGGCTGCACGAGGCCAATCCCCGCCTGACCGAGCTTCTGGTCGATGCGGTCGGGCCACGGGTGCTGGACCACGAGGACGCGCTGAGCGGGTTGCGCGACCTGGCATCGGACAAGGGCTTCCAGCAGCGCTTTGCCGCGATGCGCCTGGCCAACAAGGCGGCGCTGGCATCGCTGATCCGGCGGGAGACCCATATCCGCGTCGATCCGGCCGCCCTTTTCGATGTCCACATCAAGCGGATTCACGAATACAAGCGCCAGCTTCTGAACATCCTGGAAACCGTCGCGCTGTACAACGCGATCCGCACCCATCCGACCTATGACTGGGTGCCGCGGGTCAAGCTGTTCGCGGGCAAGGCGGCGGCCAGCTATGACCGGGCGAAGCTGATCATCAAGCTGGCGCATGACGTCGCCCGGGTGATCAACGCCGATCCCGTGGTGCGCGACCGCCTGAGCCTGGTGTTCCTGCCGAACTATTCGGTCAGCCTGGCCGAGGCGATCATTCCCGCCTGCGACCTGTCCGAGCAGATCTCCACCGCCGGCATGGAAGCCTCGGGCACCGGCAACATGAAGCTGGCGCTGAACGGGGCGCTGACCATCGGCACGCTGGACGGGGCGAATATCGAAATCCGCGATCATGTCGGCGCCGACAACATCTTCATCTTCGGCCTGACCGCCGACGAGGTGGAGGCCAGCCGCTCGCACGGGATCGATGCCTCGGCCGCCATCGCTGCCTGCCCGGCGCTGGCCGAGGTGCTGGACGCCATTGCCGACGGCGTGTTCTCGCCCGACCAGCCCGACCGCTATGCCGGGCTGGTCAACGACCTGCGCCACCACGACTACTTCATGGTCTGCGCCGATTTCGACGCCTATTACCGGGCGCAGCGCGAGGCCGGCGCGCGCTGGCGCAAGCCCGAGGCCTGGTGGCGGTCGGCGATCCTGAACACCGCCGGCATGGGCTGGTTCTCCTCCGACCGCTCGATCCGCGACTATGCCCGCGACATCTGGCACGTTCCCGTCTGGCAGGGGGACTGAGCATGACCGGCGGGCGCGCAACCGAGGCCGATATCGCGGCCATCGCCGAGGCGCGCCACCCTGATCCGTTCGCCGTGCTGGGGCCGCACGCCCTGGCGGACGGGCGCGTGGCGGTGCGCGCCTTCGTGCCGGGGGCGGAGCGGCTGTTGCTGCTGTCCGGCACCGGCGTCCTGGCCTTCGACCGGCGCGACGCGGCGGGCTTCTTCGAACTGATCGCACCGGTCCCGCCGACCTATCGCCTGTCGGCGGAGAATGCCGGCGGGGCCTGGGAATTCGACGATCCCTACCGGTTCGCTCCGGTGCTGGGCGCGCTGGACGACCACCTGATGGTGGAGGGCACGCACCGGCGTCTCTACGAACGTCTGGGCGCCCATGCCCGCCACCACCAGCATGTCGATGGCGTGCATTTCGCCGTCTGGGCGCCGAACGCGCAGCGCGTCTCGGTGGTCGGCGATTTCAACGGCTGGGACGGGCGCCGCCACCCCATGCGCAAGCGCCTCGACAGCGGCATCTGGGAAATCTTCCTGCCCGGGCTGGATGAAGGCACGGTCTACAAATATGAGATCCGCACCGGTGATGGCTCGATCCTGCCGCTGAAGGCCGATCCGTTCGGCTTCGCGGCCGAGATGCGGCCCTCCACCGCCTCGGTCGTCGCTCGCACCGACCGCTTCGTCTTCGACGCCACGCCGGCCCCGAT
This sequence comes from uncultured Bifidobacterium sp., assembly GCA_964478525.1. Classification (GTDB taxonomy): domain Bacteria; phylum Pseudomonadota; class Alphaproteobacteria; order Acetobacterales; family Acetobacteraceae; genus Rhodopila. Next base: position 541 of record CAYZKM010000150.1, on the reverse strand, counting down.
ACCCGATCACAGGCGGGCGCCGATGGCCGCGTACGAGGTGCATCTCGGGTCATGGCGGCGCCATCCCGACGGCAGCTACCTGACCTATGACCAGCTGGCCGAGACGCTGATCCCCCATGCCGCCGATCTCGGCTTCACCCATCTGGAACTGCTGCCGGTGACCGAGCATCCGCTGGACGCGTCGTGGGGCTATCAGCCGATCGGGCTGTTCGCACCCAGCGCGCGGTTCGGCGATCCCGCCGGCTTTGCCCGTTTCGTCGATCGCGCCCATGCCGCCGGCCTCGGCATCATCCTCGACTGGGTGCCGGCGCATTTCCCCACCGACCCGCATGGCCTGGCGCGATTCGACGGCGGCCCGCTGTTCGAGCATGCCGATCCGAAGCGCGGCTTCCACCCGGACTGGAACACCGCGATCTATGATTTCGGCCGGCGGGAAGTGGCGAATTTCCTGATCGCCTCGGCGCTGTACTGGCTCGACCGGTTCCGCATCGACGGGCTGCGCGTCGATGCCGTCGCCTCGATGCTGTATCTCGACTACTCC
>CAYZKM010000149.1:0-9366 GCA_964478525.1 uncultured Bifidobacterium sp. | reverse complement strand
GGATGCAGCGACCCGTCGGCAGCGGCGAGGCCTGCCAGGTCTGGCCGCCATCCTCGGTGCCGTAGACTTCGCCGTCGTACCGCGCGCCGAGATACACGGCATCAGGGTTCGCGTTGTGCAGCGCGACCGACATGATGGTGCCGTGCACCGTCACCTTGTCGAAACGCTTCCAGCTCTGCCCGCCATCCTGCGTGCGATAGACGCCGCCTTCGTGGCTGGCCGCGGCGACCGACAGCGCGGCGTACATCGTCTTGCCATCCTGCGGCGAGACCTTGATGTCGCGGCCATAGGTCATCGGCGCAAAGCGGCCGACTTCCATGTCCTGCCAGCTTTCGCCGCGGTCGGCGGTATGGAACAGGCCCATGCGGACGGCCAGCACGACGCCGTCGGGATCGGACGGGCTGATGGCGATGGCGTGGCTGTCCAGCATGCCCTCGTTGTAGGTGTTGCTGACGATCTTGCTTTTCAGATGCGGCATCTGCGCCAGGCGGATCAGGTCCTTGGACACATCGGTCCAGGTTTCGCCGTGGTCGTCGCTGCGCATCACGCCGTTCACTTCAAGCGCGCCGTAGATCGTGCCGGGCTTGTTCGGATGTTGCGCCATGCGCATGACCCGGCAGGCGAACGGCATCACGGCGCGGTCGGGCATGCCGGGGTTAGGCAGGGTCTTCCACGTCTCGCCGCAATCCTCGGACCGGTACATCGTGATGGGCGACCCGCCGGCGTAGATCAGCTTCGGGTTCGTGGCATCGACCAGGAACGACCAGATCTGGATGCCGTCCTTCGGGAAATCCGTGCGGGTGAAGGTCCGGCCCTTGTCGGTGCTGCGATACACGCCGTCCGATGTGCCGGCGAACACCACATCGGGGTTCGTCGGATGAACGTTCACCGCCCAGCATTCATGATCCTTGATCACGTGGCTCCAGCTTTCGGCGCCGGACAGCCTGGTGAACACGCCGACCGTGCCTTTCTGGTCGGCCCGACCGACATAACCGGCGACGCCGGCATACAGATTCGACTGACTCGCCATGGTACGTTCTCCCTGGGTCTCTCTCCTGGCGGCAGGCTACGCCATCCGCCCGTTCTGGCCAACCCGGCAGCGCTGCGTTAGCGTGGCCGCAGAGTTATCGAACGGGAGAATGTCCATGCCGAACGTATCAGCCGCACAATTGATGGATATCGCCAGGAATCTGCTGATCGCCGCGGGCGCGTCCGAGGAGGAGGCGGCGACGGTCGCGAAATACAATATCGGCGCGAACTTGGTGGGGCATGATTCCCACGGCATCATCCTGATCCCGACCTATATCGATCGCGTGAAGGCGGGCCATATCGTTCCGCAGGCGCCGTGGAAGATCGTGCAGGAAACCGCAACGACCACGGTGGTCGACGCGCATTGGGGCTTCGGCTACCACGCGACCGACCGGGCAATGAAATACACGATCGAGAAGGCGAAGAAGAACAGCATCGCCGCCTGCACCGTGTTCCGCCAGAGCCATATCGGCCGTCTGGCATCGTATCCGCTGATGGCCGCCGCCGAGGGCATGATCGCGATGATCAACGCCGATTCCGGTCGTTCTGCCAAGGCCGTCGCGCCATTCGGTGGCGCGAAGGCACGCCTGGGCACGAACCCGCTGGCATGGGCGATCCCGTCGAACCTGGAAGGCCCGCTGGTGTTCGACATGGCGACGTCGGCGGCCGCCGCCGGCAAGATCAACGTCGCCACCGCGCGTGGCGAACAGGTGCCGCAGGGCTGGCTGATCGACGCCGAGGGCAAGCCGTCGACCGATCCGAAGGTGCTGAAGCAGGGCGGCGCGCTGCTGCCGCTGGGCGGGGCCGAGGGCTACAAGGGCACCGGCCTGGGTGTGATCGTGGAAATCCTGGCCGGCTTGCTGACCGGTCTTGGTTTCGGTGTCGATCCGACCGGGCGGCACAACGACGGCTGCTTCATGGCCGTGTTCAACGTGCAGGCGTTCCGCGACCTTGCCACGTTCAAGCAGGAAGTGACCGATTTCGCGCATTACCTGAAGGACACGCCGCTGGCGCAGGGATCGAAGGAGATCTACTACCCCGGCGAGGTCGAGTTCCTGAAGGAGAAGGACCGTCGCGCGAACGGCGTGCCGGTCGAGGACGCGACCTGGAACGTTCTGAAGAAGCTAGCCGCCGAATATGGCCTGGCCGACAAGCTCGGCTTGGCCTGACACGGCGCGGGGCGGCGGGAGCGCCGCCGCCCCTACAGTTGCGGTCGGGCGTGCTGGGCGACCTGATCGGTGGTCGCGCGCCAGATGCCGGGCAGGCCGAGCATGCGGGACAACGCGTCGGAGAGGTAGCGGATGCGGTGCGCCTGGCCGATGATCCAGGGATGCAGGGTCAGGTTGAACACGCCACCGCCCTCGGCCTGCAGCACGCTGAATGCCTCGGCCACGCCATCCGACCATACAGGTGCCGATACGCGGCGTAGCCACATGCATTCCAGATCGTTCCACTCGGGCTGCGGCGGCAGCGCCAGCAGGGTCTTCCCGGCATAGGGGCCCAGCAGGAACGGCCGGTCGTCGCTGGCCCAATCCGTGGTGTAGTCGAAGCCGGCCTCGGTCAGATAGGCGGGCGTGTCGAACGATTCATTGAAGTCCTGCCCGCACCAGCCCATTGGCGCGGCACCGCTGACGGCGGCGATCACGTCGCGCGCATCCTGGATGAAGGCGCGCTCCTCGGCCGGGGTCATTCTGCTGGTGATGCGCCGGGTCGCGAAACTGCCATGCGCCATGAAGCAGGAATCGCGGCGCACGAACTCGTCCACCAGGTCCGGATAGCGCTTGGCCGCGGCGCTGCCCAGCGCGACGGACGGGGTCAGGCCGAACCGGTCCAGCACCCGCAGCACCCGGAAGATGCCGACGCGGGCGCCGTACTCGCGCTGGCTCCAGGTCAGCCAGTCCGGATAGAACTTGCCCAGCGGCGAGACGATCCGTGGGTCGGGATTGGCATCGGCCGGTGGTCCCATCTCGGCGCAATCCAGCACCACCGTCACGGTCAGCGCGATGCGCGCCTGGCCTGGCCAGGAGAAATACGGCGCCTCGACCAGCGTGCGGAACGGATAATGCGCGTGGTCCATGCCCGCGGGGCGCGGTTCATCGGCCGGAGGGATGTTGGACGGCACGAACTCAGCCATTGGCGGCCTCCCGCGCGGCAAGATGCGCCTCGATGGCGGGCAGGTGGTTGGCGGTATACCAGTCGACGATCGCCGCACCGGTGGTCATCCACACGCCAGGATGCGACAGGATGTATTCCAGCGCGGCGCGGAACTGCCGGATGCGGTGCGGCTGCCCGACCCAGTACGGGTGCAGCGCGATGCACATCACCCGTCCCTGTTCGGCGCCTTCCTCGTACACCGTATCGAAATAATCCCTGATCTGGCGGACGAAATCGCCCACCTCCTCGGCGCGGCGGTGCAGGATCACGTCGTTGATGTCGACCGAGTACGGGATCGACAGCAGCCGGCCGGATCGCACGGGCAGCGGGAACGGCTGGTCGTCGTGATACAGGTCGGCCGTGTAGTCGAACCCGCATTCGGCGGCCAGGTCGAAGGTGTTCAGCGTATTGGTGATCGCCGGGCTGAACCAGCCGCGCTGCTCGCGCCCGGTCAGGCGGCGATGGATGTCGCGGCTTTCCAGCATCGCCGCGCGTTCCTCGTCCGGGGTGAAGTCCCAATGGTATCGCGTATTGTAGATACCGTGGGACATGTATTCCCAGCCGCGCTTCTCCATCGCTTCCAGGATTGCCGGATAATGCTGGATCACGGTCATGCTCAGGCTGACCGTGCAGGGGATGTTCATCGCGTCCGTCAGATCGAACAGCCGCCACAGGCCCACGCGGTTGCCGTAGTCGCGCTGCGCATAGCCCAGGATGTCGGGATGCGGGCTGCGCGGCCAGGGATCGCGGGTGCGCACGAATTTCGGCTGGTACTCGTAGTGCTCGATATTCGGCACGACCCAGACGGCGACGCGGGCGCCGTTGGGCCATCGCAGGGTCGGACGCTGCAGGATCGGGGAGTAGGGGACAAGGCTCGGTTCCAACGGCGCGCTCTCCTGTCTATGGTCCCGATCCTGCGTCGGCGGTCGGCACGGCGCCACGCCCGTGCGGGGCGTGGCGGGTCGCATGGGATGGATCAGGGATCCATGCCGGCGGGCGGGTCGCAGGGCACGGTGCCGAACTTGGCCGGCACCGAGATCTCCAGCAGTTCAAGCTCGTCCGCGGTGGCGGTCTCGTTGTGGCGCATGCCGCCCGGGATCATCAGCGATTCGCCTTCCCGCAGGCGCACCTTGGTGCCGTTCTCGAACACCAGGTCGACCCAGCCCTTCAGCATGTAGACGAACTGCTGTTCGCAGACATGGTAATGCCAGCCGGTCGGCCGCCCGAGGCCCTGCGTGGCCGAGGTGACCTGCGCGCGCATGCGGCCGTTGGTCGCCTCGGTGACGCCGAGTTCGCGATACTTGAAGAAGTCGCGCCGCCCGGTCACGTAGACCGGATTGTCGATCGATGAATACGCAAGCGTCTGCGCGGGCTGTGTGGGGGTTGCGTCGTCCATGGTTGGTTCCTCCTGGGATCAGGGCGTCGACTGCCCTTGGTGGCGACGGTACGCGACGGGCCGGGCCGGGGCAACCGCCCCGACAGGGCTACTCCTCGGGGAATGCGACAGCCACATAAAGCTCGTTCAGCGGCACCGAGATGCCGATCTCCGGCATCGGCAGTTCTGCCTCGCCGGCGATGACGACGCTGGCCCAGATCCCGTTCATGCGGGTGAAGACCGTCGCCGCCTGGCTGGTCTGTTCCAGGATGACATAGCGCTGGATGGTCGGCGTGGCGCCGTATTCCTGTGCCTTGGTGATCCGGTCGGTGCGCGATGTGCCGGCGCTCAGGATTTCAAAGACCACGACAGGCGCGGTCGCGATGGTGGCGGTGCCGAGCTGCGGCGTGCAGGACACGAACGCGTCAGGGTAGCGGATGCTGCCCGCCGCCTCGATCTTCAGGTCGCTGCCATGGGCCCGACAGGGTGACCCGCGCAGCCGGCTGTGCAAGGCGAAGGACAGATTGCCCTGGATGGTGGAATGGGCGGCAGTCCCCCCCGTCATCGCCACCGGGCGGAAGCCGTCGAATTCCCAGCGCGTGTCCTGCGCCTTTTCCCACACGAGGAAATCGTCAAGCGTCATCGACTGGAGTAGCGCGCTGCTCATGGTGGTTTCCTTACCACAGCCCGACCCTTTCCGCCCACCCCGTGGCGTGGCACGCTTCGGACAAACGAACCGAGGGGAACCAGGATATGCCGCGCATGACCGGTGGGGACGCCATCGTCGACAGTCTGCTGCGACACGGGATCGACACCATCTTCGGCCTTCCGGGCGTGCAGCTTTACGGCCTGTTCGACGCCATCTCCCGCAACGCCAACCGCCTGCGCGTCATCAACGCCCGCCACGAGCAGACGACCGCCTATATGGCCCTGGGCTATGCCTGCGCCACCGGCAAGCCCGCCGCCTATACGGTGGTGCCGGGCCCGGGCGTGCTGAACACCACCGCCGCGCTGGCCACCGCCTGGGGTGTGAACGCGCCCGTGATGTGCATCACCGGGCAGGTGCCCAGCGCGATGATCGGCCGGCTGCGCGGGCAACTGCACGAGCTGCCGGACCAGCTGGCCACGCTGCGCACCCTGCTGAAGCATGCCGAACGGATCGAACACCCGACGGAAGCGCCGCTGAAGACGGCGCGCGCCTTCCAGCAGATGATGTCCGGCCGCCGCGGCCCGGTCTCGCTGGAGATCGCCCTGGACCAGCTGCCCGCCACCGCCGAGGTCACGCCGCAGGACCCGCTGCCGCCGGACGCCAACCCGGTGCCCGATCCCGAGAAGATCGCCAGGCTGGCGAAGATGATGAACGAGGCGAAGGCGCCGATGATCTGGGCCGGCGGTGGCGCGCAGGATGCCTCGGCCGAGATCCTGGCCCTGGCGGAGAAGACCGGCGCGCCCGTGGTCTCGTTCCGCGGCGGGCGCGGCGTGGTCGATGATCGCCATCCGCTGGGCCTGACCATCCCCGCCGGCTATCTGCTGTGGCCGGATACCGACCTGCTGGTCGCGTTCGGCACGCGGCTGGATGTTCCCACCTCTCGCTGGGGCCGGATGCCCGCGGGCCTGACCGTGGCGCGCATCGACATCGACCCGGCCGAGATGCGGCGCCTGGCCGTCGATATCGGCATCGTCGCCGACACCGCCGATGCCGCCCGGGCGCTGACCGCGCTGGTGCAGCCGCGCGCCGATGCCACCCGCGCCGCGGCGATCGCCAGGGCCAAGGCCGACACCAGGGCGGCGATCCAGAAGGTGCAGCCGCAGATGTCGTTCATCGAGGCGATCCGCGAGGCGTTGCCCGAGAACGGCATCTTCTGCGACGAGATGACCCAGGTCGGCTATGTCTCCTGGTTCGGCTTCCCGTTCCATCAGCCGCGCACGATGATCACCTCGGGCTTCTCCGGCACGCTGGGCGCCGGCTTCCCCACCGCGCTGGGCGTGAAGGTCGCCTGCCCCGACCGGCCGGTGGTGGCGGTCACCGGCGATGGAGGGTTCCTGTTCGGCGGGTCGGACCTGGCAACCGCGGTCAAGCACGGCATCAACCTGGTGACGGTGCTGTTCAACAACTCGGCCTACGGCAACGTCATGCGCGACCAGCGCCGGATGTTCGATGGCCGGGACTGCGGCTCCTCGCTGACCAACCCGGACTTCCAGACCTATGCCAAGGCGTTCGGCGTGCGGTCCTGGCGCGTCACCGACGCGATCGGCCTGCGCACGGCCGTGACCGAGGCGCTGGCCGCCAACGCACCCTGCCTGATCGAGGTGATGACCGACATCACCAAGGAATTCGCGCCGTGGGAGTTCATCGCCCCCACCCGCGGCTGACACCCTACAGGAGCCCGAGCCATGTCCGACCTGATAATCCGCAACGGCACGGTGATCGACGGCACCGGCGCCGCCCCGATCGAAGCCGACATCGCCATCGACAATGGCAGGATCACCGCGATCGGGCGCATCCCCGGCCGCGGGACGCAGGAGATCGACGCCAAGGGCCGCATCGTCACGCCCGGCTTCGTCGATCCGCACTCGCACTACGACGCGCAGGTGACCTGGAGCAACCAGATCACCCCATCATCGTGGAACGGCGTCACCACCACGCTGATCGGCAATTGCGGCGTCGGCTTCGCCCCCTGCCGCCCCGAGGAGCGCGACCTGCTGGTGAAGCTGATGGAGGGTGTCGAGGACATCCCCGAAGTGGTGCTGACCGAGGGCCTGCCCTGGAACTGGCAGAGCTTCCCCGACTATCTGGACAGCCTGGCCGCCCGCCCGTTCGATCTGGATATCGGCACGCAGGTGCCGCACGCCGCGCTGCGCGTCTACGTGATGGGCAGGCGCGGCGTGGAGCGGGAGCCCGCGACGGCCGAGGACAGCGCGGCGATGGCGCGCCTGGCGGCCGAGGGGATCAAGGCCGGCGCGCTGGGTTTCTCCACATCCCGCACCATCAACCACAAGACCAAGGCCGGGGAGCTGATCCCGACGCTGGAGGCCGAGGAAGCCGAGCTGGCGACGATCGCGCGGGCATTGCACGACATCGACCAGGGCTGGATGCAGGTGATCTCGGACTTCGATGACGCCGATAGCGAATTCGCGATGCTGCGCCGCCTGACCGCGGCGGCCGGGCGGCCGATGGCGATCACCATCCTGCAGCGCGACAACAAGCCCGAGGAATGGCGCCGCATCACCGGCTGGATCGCCGAGGCGCATCGCGCCGGAGTGCACATGTATGGACAGGTGCTGACCCGTCCCACCGGCATCATCCTGGGCTTCGAAATCTCCCAGAATCCGTTCAGCGGCCGCCCGTCCTACGAGGCGGTCTCGCATCTGCCGTTCGAGCAGAAGGTTGCGGCGCTGCGCGACCCGGCCCTGCGCGCCCGAATCCTGGCCGAAACCTGCGACGATCCCTCCCTCTCCCGGCGCGTGTCGCGCTGGGATCGCATCTTCCCCATGAGCGATCCCCCGAACTATGAGCCCGCGCCCGAGGACAGCGTCGCCGCCATCGCGCAGCGGCAGGGCCGGGACCCCGCCGAGCTGGCCTATGACCTGCTGCTGGAGAATGGCGGGCGGACGCTGATGTACCGGCCGCTGTCGAACTATACCTACGGCGACCTGGGCAGTGTGCACGACATGCTGACGCATGAGGCGACGATCGTCGGCCTTGGCGATGGCGGCGCGCATGTCGGCATCCTGTGCGATGCGTCGGCCATCAGCACCATGCTGACACACTGGACCCGGGATCGCACGCGCGGGCCGAAACTGTCATTGCCCTGGGCGGTGAAGCGCATCACGTCGGACTCGGCGCGGGCGATCGGGCTGCACGACCGGGGCGTGCTGGCGCCCGGCTACAAGGCGGACATCAATGTGATCGACTACGACAACCTGCGCCTGACCGCGCCGCAGGTGGTCTACGACCTGCCCGGCGGCGGGCGCCGGCTGATCCAGCGCGCCAGCGGGTATGACGCGACGATCGTGTCCGGCGTGCCGGTCTATCGCGACGGGCAGGCAACCGGCGCGCTGCCCGGCCGCCTGGTCCGCGGCGCTCGGCCGATACCATGACGGGGGCCATGACGGGGGCCTACCCCGCCGCGATCCTGCCCGCCGGGGTGCGATCCCGCTTCGTCGAGGGGATCAACGGGCTGCGCATGCACATCCTGGAGGCCGGTTTCGAGCAGCCGAACCGGCCCCTGGTCATGCTGCTGCATGGCTTCCCGGAACTGGCCTGGTCCTGGCGGAAGGTGATCGGTCCGCTGGCGGCGGCCGGGTATCATGTCGTGGCGCCGGACCAGCGCGGATATGGGCGCACCACCGGGTGGGACCCGGACTATGACGGCGACCTGGCGTCGTTCCGCATGCTGAACCTGACCCGTGACGTGCTGGGCCTGGTCGCCGCGCTGGGCTACCGGTCGGTCGCCGCGCTGGTGGGGCATGATTTCGGCGCCTCGGTCGCCGCCTGGTGCGCGGTGGTACGCCCGGACGTGTTCCGCTCGGTCTCGATCATGAGCGCGCCGTTCTCCGGCCCGCCCGCGCTGCCGTTCGACACCGACCGCAACCCGGTGGCCGCGACGCCGGCCGAGGACATCCATGCCGCGATGGCCGCGCTGCAGCGGCCACGCAAGCATTATCAGTGGTACTATTCGACGCGGCCGGCCAACGCCGACATGGTCGGCTGCGCGCAGGGCGTCCACGATTTCCTGCGCGCCTACTACCACCACAAAAGCGCCGACTGGGCCGACAACAAGCCATTCCGCCTGGCGGGCTGGACG
>CAYZKM010000148.1:0-9393 GCA_964478525.1 uncultured Bifidobacterium sp. | reverse complement strand
CGTCCGCCCCTCTGGAGGCGAGGGCGGCGTGGGATGACATCGAGCGGCCGGCCGATACCGCGGTCGGAACCGTTTGATGCATCAGCCACGGCGGCCCCGCGCAAGGGGATGTCAACACGAGTGGACATTTTCCTTGCAGCGCTGCTACTGGGTCGCACCGACACGATCGGCGTGTCGAAGGGTGGCCCGACATGCTTCTGACCGTCACGACAACACATGTTCCGGCCACCGACCTGGGTTTCCTGCTGCACAAGCATCCGGAGAAGCACCAGGTTTTCGACCTGCCGTTCGGTCGGGCGCATGTCTTCTACCCCGAGGCTACGGTCGAACGGTGCACGGTGGCGCTGGTGCTCGATGTCGATCCGGTCGCCCTGGTGCGCGGCCGGCAAGGCAGCGTTGGCGGTCTGATCGACCAGTATGTCAACGATCGGCCCTACGCTGCGTCGTCTCTCCTCAGCGTAGGGTTGCGCCGGGTATTCTCCTCGGCGCTCTCCGGCCGGTCGGACCAGCGGCCAGAGCTGGCCGCCGCAGAGATTCCGCTTGAGGCGCGCCTGACGCCGCTGCGCTGTCGGGGCGGCATCGAACTGGCACGCCGGCTCTTCGAACCGCTGGGATACCGGCTGCAGGCGACGCCGGTCGCGGCAGGCGCCTATCAGGATGTCACCATCTCGGCCGTCACCACGCTCGGGCGGATGCTGACGCATCTCTACGTGCTCGTTCCCGTGCTGGACGATCAGAAGCACTATTGGGTGACCGCCGACGAAATCGAGAAACTGCTGCGCCATGGCGAAGGCTGGCTGTCCTCGCATCCAGAGAGGGACCTGATCACACACCGCTATCTGAAGCACCAGAAGCGCTTGACGCGGCAGGCGTTGGAGCAACTCGAAGCAGCCGATGATTCGATGCCGGAGCCGGAAGAAACAGACGAACCCGCTGCGGTCGAACCCCCCCGGCGGCGTCTCAATGAAGACCGGCTCGACAGGGTGATGGACGCGCTGAAGCGTACGGGCGCGAAGTCGGTTCTCGATCTCGGCTGCGGTTCGGGCAAGCTGCTCGCCCGGCTGCTCAAAGAGCGGCAATTCGACAGGATTGTGGGGCTCGATGCCTCCAGCCGCGAGCTGGGGGTCGCGGCGGACCGTCTGCATCTCGGCGAACTGCCGGAGAACCGGCGGCAGCGGATCACTCTGTTGCAAGGCGCGCTCACCTATCGCGACCGGCGTCTCGCAGGCTTCGATGCGGCAGCAATCGTCGAGGTGATCGAGCATCTCGATCCGCCGCGGCTCGGCGCCTTCGCGGACGCCGTATTCGGCGTCGCGCGGCCGAACACCATCGTGCTGACGACCCCGAATGCCGAATACAACGCGCGCTATGGAGGCCTGGAGCCGGAGGAGTTCCGCCATGCCGACCATCGTTTCGAGTGGTCGCGCGCCAAATTTTGCGACTGGGCGGAAAAGGTGGCGGATCAGTATCGCTACACGGTGAGCTTTGCGGAGATCGGCGAGGCCGATGCCGAACTTGGCGCGCCGACGCAGATGGGGGTCTTTACGTGCCGATAAAGATCCCCGACTTCGCGCTCGTCGTTCTGGTCGGCGCCACCGGCTCTGGCAAGTCGACCTTTGCCGCGCGCGCGTTCCTTGCGACCGAGATCGTCTCGTCCGACCGGTGCCGGGCACTGGTGTCGGATGACGAAACCGACCAGACGGTGACGTCGGACGCCTTCGAGCTGGTCCACGCCATTGCCGCCAAGCGCCTCGCGCGGCGGCGGCTCACGGTGATCGACGCGACCAGCGTCCGCGCCGAGGACCGCAAGTCCCTGGTCGGGCTGGCTCGCCGCTATCACGCACTGCCGGTCGCGATCGTTTTCGACATCCCCGAGGAAGTGTGCCTGGCCCGCAACAAGGCGCGCGCCGACCGCAGCATCCCCGGGCGCGTCGTGGGCGATCACGTTCGCCTGTTGCGCCGGTCGCTGCGCGGGCTGGAGCGCGAGGGGTTTCGCGGCGTCCATATCCTGCGCTCCGAGGCCGAGGTCGCCGAGGCGACCGTGCTGCGGGAACCGCTCTGGTGTGATCGTCGTGTGGAGCGCGGGCCGTTCGATGTCATCGGCGACGTCCATGGCTGTCGCGACGAGCTTGACGCATTGCTTGACAAGCTCGGCTATGTCGCAGCCGGCAGCAATGGCGCGCGGGCGCATCCCGAGGGGCGGCGAGCGGTCTTCGTCGGCGATCTCGTCGACCGCGGACCGGATTCACCGGGCGTGCTGCGCCTGGTCATGGACATGGTCGCCGCCGGCAGCGCCCTGGCCGTGCCGGGCAACCACGATCTGAAGCTGGTCAGGAAGCTGGTGGGCCGCGACGTCAAGGTCGCGCATGGACTGGCCGAGACTCTGGCCCAGCTCGATACCCTGCCGGACGATATCCGCAAGCCGTTCTGCGACGAAGCGCGACGTTTCCTCGACGATCTCGTCAGCCATCTGTGGCTCGACGATGGGAAGCTCGTCGTCGCGCACGCCGGCATGAAGGAGGACATGCAAGGCCGCGGCTCTGGCGCCGTGCGGGGCTTCGCGTTGTATGGCGAGACCACGGGTGAGATCGACGAGTACGGACTTCCGGTACGACTGAACTGGGCGGCCGAATATCGCGGCCGAGCGACGGTGGTCTATGGCCACACGCCGACGCCGGCGGCCGAATGGATCAACAACACGATCTGCATCGATACCGGCTGCGTCTTCGGCGGCAAGCTGACCGCGCTGCGCTACCCGGAACGGGAGTTGGTCGAGGTGCCGGCCGCGCGCGTCTATATGGAGCCGGTGCGCCCGCTCGGCATGGCGCCCGGTCCGACTGGCCAGCAGGCCGCGGACGCGATGCTCGATATCGAGGACGTGCAGGGCAAGCGGATCGTCATGACCCGCCTGGTGGGGTCGGTGCGCGTCGAGCCGGAGAATGCCGCGGCGGCGCTGGAAGTCATGAGCCGCTTTGCGATCGATCCGCGCTGGTTGATCTATCTGCCGCCGACGATGTCCCCACCGGAAACGACCAGGCGGCCTGGTCTTCTTGAGCATCCGGACGAAGCGCTTGGCTACTTCGTACGTGCCGGCGTCGGCAAGGTCGTTATCGAAGAAAAACATATGGGCAGCCGCGCCGTGCTTGTCCTGGCGCGCGATGCCGACACGGCGCGCCGCCGCTTCGGCGTCGAGGACGATAAGCAGGGCGTCGTTTATACGCGCACGGGCCGAGCGTTCTTTGCTGACGAGGCATTGGAACGGGCCGTTGTTGAACGGGTCGGGCTGGCTGTCGAACGTGCCGGTCTCTGGAAGCGGTTGGAAACCGACTGGCTGTGTCTGGATGCCGAGCTGATGCCTTGGTCGGTCAAGGCGCAGGCACTGATCGACGCACAGTATCGACCGGTTGGCGAGGCCGCGATTGCTGGCACCACGGCGGCGGCCGATATGGCGGCGCGGGCGGCGTCTCGCGGCGTGGATGTCGGTGACCTTCTGACCAGGCTCAGGATTCGGGCCGTGAACGCCGAGGCCTACGACGCGTCATGGCGCCGGTATGTGCGGCCCGTCGTCGGGATCGAGAGTCTGCGCCTCGCGCCCTTCCATGTGATGGCCAGTGAAGGAGCCGTTCACACGGATAAGCCACATGACTGGCACATGGCCGTGATCGCTGAACTGGCCGCCACCGATCCTGCATTGCTGGTGGCCACACCTTATCGTCTGGTCGATCTTACCGACGCGCAGGCTGTGGCAGACGCGGTCACCTGGTGGGAAGAGCTGACCAATGCAGGCGGCGAGGGTATGGTCGTGAAGCCGCTCGATTTCGTGGCGCGCGGCAAAAAGGGGGTTCTGCAGCCGGCGATCAAGTGCCGTGGCGCGGAATATCTGCGCATCATCTATGGGCCGGATTATACGATGGCGGACCATCTCGACCGCCTGCGCGAGCGCGGCCTCGGTGCCAAGCGAGGCCTCGCGATCCGAGAATTCGCGCTCGGCGTCGAAGCGCTGGATCGCTTTGTGAAGCAGGAACCACTCCGGCGTGTCCATGAATGCGTCTTCGCGATACTGGCACTGGAGAGCGAGCCGATCGATCCGCGGCTTTGAACGTCTGCTTTGCGCTGCGCGTCGCAAAGGCCTGTTCAGCGGTCTCTGTGACTCCGTTCAGGAAGAACTCCATCCAGGTCTCCCACGTCCCCGCCTGGCGGACCTCCTGCAGAAGCCGGAAATAGTCCCGCCATAAGTGGCCTTGTCGAAGAACCAGGCCTGATGCAGCGCGCAGTTCAACCGGTGCGGTGCCAGGTGAGTCAGGTGGACCAGCGTTCCGATCTCTCCCGATCGGGCGACGCACAGGGCTGCCTGGACGGATCGCGACATCAGGCGCTCCAGGGCGACTGACCAGATGCGCCCGGTTTCGGCGACCGCTCGACGCAGCAAGGTCAAGTCCTCGGCCGTCGTCACGCCGGGTTTGTCCACCATGACATCCTTGCCAAGGCGCATCGCCGGGATTGCCAGTTGGGCGCGGTCGCGCGGTATGGCGCCGATGACGACAAAGTCCGGCGCCGAATCGTTCAGCAGTGCCTGCCGGTCGCGCGCGGCGTGGGCGCCGAGCAAGCCTCGGCCAGGTCATAGAAATGCCGGTGATCAAGGCGGACGACCGCGAAGCGTGCCATATCCCAGCCTCTCGTCTGATCTGCCCGACGCACGGTCGCGCGCGGTGCCGCTTGGATCAATCACGCGGGCGCATTCCTGTTGCTGCTTCGTTGGCCACGTCCGCCGTACCGCCAGGCTGATCATTCCCGGTGTTGACGAGGACAAACCGCGCGTTGAAATCGGGCGCACCCTTGATCGGGTGCACCCGATGTCTGTTCATGTCGGCGTGTTCACCTTTAGGAACGCGCGCAAATGGCGTACGGCCATCGAAACTCGCTCTTTCGGCTCTTTCCACGGGAAAAACGTCATCTGGGCGTTCGGGGCCAGCGTTGCCGTTTCCTCGGCCACGGCGTACGGATGCGACTCGGTGTCATCGGGCATGACAAGAACCGGCGTTGTGCACTGACGTACGAAGTCGCGCGTCACGCTGAAAACAAAGTCATTGTTTATATGATACATGTTTCTGAGGAAGGCGGAGCACGATTCCATCGTGACATCCGACCTCTTCTCGCAAAGCGCCGGAGCCCAGTTCTTCATGTTGTTCCGATAGAAAAGATCTGGAACTTCAGGCCGGAAGCCACTTGGCGTCGCTGGCACGGCGGCGATGACGCGCTCGGGCGCGCGTTGCAACATTCTCCAGATAAAGGGACCGCCGATGCAAAACCCGAGTACCATGAATTTTTGGATTCCCAAATAATCCATCAGTCCGAGTTGATCATCCCCGTACGAATCCCATGGCCGATCGACCTCCACCGGGCCGGAAGACCCGCCGCCGATGGCATTCCGCAGATCCATCGTGATGCATCGGTATTCGTCACTGAGAACCGTCATCGGATTGAATGGCGTTCTTTCGGATAGATAACCGATCGTCGCATTCAATCCTCCACCGGGAATAACCAGCAACGGAAAGCCAGATCCAGCCTCCTCGTAATGGATTTTGACTGGACCTCTTTGGTAGATTGGCATGATGGACTCCTTGGTCGGGGAGGAATGGACAGGTGCCGCGGCAGATGGCGGGGCGGCGTCAGTCTAACGCGCAACCGGAGCGCCGCCACCTTATGCATTTGGGCACCAGACGATTTGCGGACATCAAGGCAGCGCTCCGGGAACTGACGGGACTCGGCTGAACCACCGGCGTCGATACACTTTGGCGTAGCTATCTCGGGCAATGCGTCTCTGCCGTTGGCGGCTGTTCCGTAACGTCGGTGCCGACTTTGATTGACGCACCTGCGTCCCAGGGCCAAGGTCTTCGCGGCGAGAATTCGCCACCACAAAACGGGAGGGAACGGCATGTCAGGCGCGCTCGCGGGTATCCGCGTGCTCGATGTCAGCGACAGTGTCGCGGGCCAGTTTTGCGGCCGTATGCTGGCAGACTACGGCGCGGAGGTCGTGCTCGTTGAACCCCCCTGCGGCACACCAATCCGTCGGTGCGGCCCTTTTCTTGCGGATGGCTCGTCGACACGGTTCTTCCATCTCAACACCGGCAAATCCTCGATCACCCTGGATCACGCGCCACCCACGGGCCGCGTATTGCTGAGCGAACTCGCACGGAACACTGACGTGATTATCGCCAGACCGCAGCTGGATCGGCTCGCGCTGTCGGCGGCCAATCCAAACTGCGTCACAGCCCTGGTGTCGGACTTTGGCGAGGACGGCCCGCTGCGTGAATGGAAGGGGACCGAGATGATCCATCAGGCCTTGTCGGGCGCCGCGCATCGTAATGGCACCCACGGCCAGTTGCCTCTCTACGGTGCCGCCGACCGGGCGGCGCATGGCGCGGGTGTTGGCGCCTGTATCGCCATCCTCGCCGCCTTGTATGCGCGGGAGGATAGCGGGCGCGGTCAGGACGTTGCGGTCGATATTGCCCAGACCACCGCGTCGATGACCAATCCGTTCATGACCCAATACCACTACAGCGGCCTGGTCGAGCCACGGGGAGAGCGCCGCCTGCCGCTGGTTCGCGTCCTGTGCCGGGATGGCTGGCTCGGCGTCTGGGTCCACCTGCACCGCTGGCGCCCGATGTGCGAGGGCTTCGGCCTGCCGGCCCTCGCCGACGACTCGCGCTTCGCGGAGCCGGCGACCCGGCTCGACAATTGGCCGGCGCTCAACGCGATCCTTCAGGAGGTCGCGGCGCGCGAGCAGGCAGACGATCTCCTGCGTCGCCTGTTGGAACGTCGGGTCGTAGCGGCGCGCGCGTACCGGCTGACTGAACTGGCGAACAATTGCGATCATCTGACCGCCCGCGGTTTCTTCGAGACGGTCGACATGCCGGACGGTCCCCGTCCCATCCTGGGTCCCCAATTCCGCATGAGCGCGACGCCCCGCCGGGTCAAGGGCGGCCCGCCCGCGTTGGGGGAGGCCAATGGCCGCATCTATGGCGACCTCGGCCTGACCGAGGCCGAGCGTGGCGCGCTGCGGCAGGCGGGGGTGATCTGATGGGGCCGCTCCATGGCTTGCGTATCGTCGAACTCACCACCGCGTGGGCGGGCCCGATGGCCGGTCGCATCCTGGCGTTTCTCGGTGCCGACGTCATCCATGTCGAAAGTGCCTCGCGGCTCGATACCTGGCGGCAGCATGGGCAGGTGTTCAGTCCATTCCGCTACCCCCGGGACGGCAAGGGGGAGCGGCCGTGGAACCGGGTAGTCCAGTTCAATTCGCAGAACGTAAATAAGCGGTCCCTCACGGTCGATCTCAAGAAGCCGGGCGGGAAAGACGTGCTCTTGAAACTGCTCGCGCTGTCGGACGTGCTGCTCACTAACTTCACACCGGGCACGCTGGGCCGCCTGGGTCTCGGTTACGACGATCTGCGGCGGATACGTCCCGACATCATCGTGGCGGAAATGCCCGCATTCGGGCTGGATGGTCCAATGGCGCACGGGCCGGCGATCGGTCCGACCATGGAAATGGCATCCGGCATGGCCAGTATGATCGGCTATTCCGACGGACCGCCAACCACCACCGGTCCAACATATCCGGACCCGATCGGCGCCTATCATGGGGCCGCGGCGGTTCTGATCGCCTTGCTGCACCGGCGCCGCGGTGGGTCTGGGCAGCACGTGGAAATCCCGCAGGTCGAGGCCGCCATGCACTATATCGGCGAGCATATCCTGCATGCCATGGCGACCGGCGAAGACCCAACACCCGGCGGCAATCGTGTATCCTGGGCAGCCCCGCACGGCATGTTCCCGGCGGCGGGGGTGGATCAGTGGTTGGCCCTCGTGGCTCGTGATGACGCAGAGTTCCAGGCGTTGTGTGATGTGATGCATCGCGCGGACCTGGCCCAAGATGCGCGATTCGCCACAGTGATGGTGCGCCTGCGAAACCAGGACGCGTTGGAAGCTGAAATCGCAGCCTGGACACGCGGGCAGGATAAGCACGCCGCCGCCGAACGGCTCCAGGCCGCGGGCGTCCCGGCAGCGCCGGTGAACGACGCAGCGGAGGCCGCAGCAAGCGAATATCTCGCGTTCCGACGCCATTTCACCATGCTGGATCATCCGGAAGTCGGCAGGGTTCCGCATGAGGGTCTGCCTTTCCGTCTGTCTGGCACGCCGGGCGCCCAACATCGCGCGTCACCCTGCCTGGGCCAGGATACGTTGGCCATCTTGCGCGATACGCTGGGCCTGACCGGCGCCGAGATCAGCCAGCTGGAACGTGATGGCACGATCTCCGCTGAACCTGACTGAGAAATGCTGCACCAAGGGAACGATCCGACATGAGCACCTATTCAACGATCCTGTATGAGGTCGAGGACCGCATCGCCCGCATCACCCTGAACCGCCCGCGCTATCGCAATGTGCAAAGCACGACGCTTCTGAAGGAACTGGACGATGCGATCCTGACGGCGGGCGACGAACGTGATGTCCGTGTCATCGTGTTGACCGGCGCCGGCGATCACTTCTCGGCCGGCCACGACCTGGGTACGCCAGATGAGATGGCCTATCGCGAGAAGTTCCCGATCGAGGAAGGTATCCGAGGCAATTACGACCGCACCTGGCGGCTCTATGTCGATATGCATTTGCGGTGGCGTAACGTACAGAAGCCGATGCTGGCGGCCGTGCAAGGCTACTGCATCTTCGGTGGCTGGATGATCGCCTCCACAGCCGATATCGTCTTCGCCGCGCCGGACGCGATGTTTCTGGGCAGCTTGTTCCAGTATTTCTCGATACCCTGGGATATCCATCCCCGCCGGGTCAAGGAGCTTCTGTTCCGTGGCCAGTTCATCGACGGGGAGCAGGCCAAGGAACTGGGGCTGGTGAATCGCGTGGTGCCAAAGGAACGGCTGCTGGCGGACACGCTGGCATACGCACGGGATGTTGCGCAAAACGATCCTTATGATCTTCGTATGATCAAGCTGGCCGTCAATCAGGCCCAAGACGTGCAAGGGTTTACGTCCTACATCCAATCGACGCACAGCATGTATTCGCTGATCAGGGCGGGGGAGCGGGATCCTGGTTATGCGATCGAAAAGCCTGAAGGGCGCCGCCGCCCAATGGTCCAGGTCGCGCTGGACCGATACCGTGCGGCACACGGTGACAGCGAGGGATAGGCGTTCCGCCCGCCGAACAGCCCGTTGATACGGGAGAAGACGTAGAACGTGGTTCAATGGAAAAATCGGGTCGTCGCCGGCGACGCGGGTCGCTTGTAACGTCAAGGTCTTGTTCCTGCGCTAACGCGCCTTCCGGCTGACCGTAAACGGTCAGCGCGCGCTATC
The DNA here is from genome assembly GCA_964478525.1 of uncultured Bifidobacterium sp. Classification (GTDB taxonomy): domain Bacteria; phylum Pseudomonadota; class Alphaproteobacteria; order Acetobacterales; family Acetobacteraceae; genus Rhodopila. The sequence goes on along the minus strand of CAYZKM010000148.1, from coordinate 37 downwards.
TCGTTGTTTGATCGCATGATTCACACGCTGCCACGGT
>CAYZKM010000147.1:0-9575 GCA_964478525.1 uncultured Bifidobacterium sp. | reverse complement strand
TACGAGGACGACACGCTGACCCGGGGCACCTCCGCCCCGCCCTGGAGCCGGATGGAGCGCGCGCTGGAAGCGAATCGCACCGAGATCGACACCGCCGTGAAGTTCAGCTTCGACCATCCGGCCAAGATGCTGTCCGAGGCGATCCGCACCCCGCTGGCCTTCATCGGCCTGCAGGCAGACCGCGCCGCGCTGCGCCGGTTCCTGGACGCCATCGCCCACCCCGAGCGATTCCCGGCCGACGAACCCGGCGTGATGATCCGCCGCCGCATCATCGAAAGCCGCGAGGATCGGGCCCGCCGCCTGCCATCCGTGTCGCTGTTCGCGATCTGCATCAAGGCGCTGAACGACACGATCCGCGGCACTCGCAGCGACACCTATGTCTGGAGCCCGGCCGGGCGGTCCGCCAAGATCACGGAACCCTTCCCCGCCACCATCGGCTATCGCGGACTGAAGGATTTCGTGCAGTCCAGCGAACGGCTGCAGATCGGGGAACGGCTGAAGCAGGAAGCGCAGGCCGCGCTGGACGATCCCGGTGTATATACGATGACCGTCGAGACCATCACGCCACGGAAGGCCGAGGAATATCTGGCGGCGAATCGCGGCAACCGCAACATCGTGCAGGCGCATGTCGCCGCCATGGCGCGTGACATCGTCAACGGACGGTGGATGTTCAACGCGCAGCCGATCTGCTTCTCGCGGTCGGGGCGCCTGTTGAACGGGCAGCACCGCCTGTCGGCCGTGCTGGACGCGGACCAGCCCATCGAGGTGATGGTCATGCGCGGCCTGCCCGAGGAAGCGTTCGAAACCTATGACAAGCAGGCCAAGAAGGCCCCCGCGGTCGAGGAGATGTTCGACGATTTCGGCGACAAGGCGCTGGTGTCCGCCACCGCCGTGCTGCTGTGGAAGCGGGAGCTGCGCCCGCCAGGCCAGCCAGGCGCAAGCCCGACTGCGACCGAGGTGCGGGATGTGATCCAGGCGCATCCCGAGTTGATGCGACTGCGCGGCTTTGCCCGGAAACTGGTGCGCTATGGCCGGTCCTCGGCCCTGACCTATGCCGCCTATCGGATCCAGCGCGACGATCCGCGCCTGGGCCAGGTCTTCCTCGACCGGCTGGAAACCGCCGCCAACCTGCCCGCCGGCCACGTCATCCTGCGCCTGCGCGACCGGCTGATCGACCTGCGCAAGGCCGACCAGAATACCCAGATCGACGAAATCCTGCTGGCCTGGGAGAAGTTTCGCAAGAAACCGGGGATCCCCATCGACCCGTCCTGAACCAGGCCGATGGTACCGTCCCCGGGATAAATCCCCTGCAGGGACACGGGGGAGCTTTCCCGTTCAGGCGGCGGCGTCGACGCGCAGCAAGGTCTGCTGATCATCGGCCGCGCGGTCGGCGTGGCGGACGGAAAGCAGGCGCGCATTCCGCACCGCCTGGTCCTTCGCCAGTTCCAGCCGCTTCAAGTCCACAAAGGCGTCGCGCAGGTGATCCCGCGCGGCGGCCTCGTCGCTGCGCAGTTCGGCGTGCCGCGCCCGCAGGCCCGCACGGACCTCGCCGGCGTGGCGCGTCCATGCGCCAAGGGTGATCAGGGTCGCCCCGTCGGTGGCGGCCGAGAGGCTCTCTCTGGTCACCCGCGCCTCGTGGTCCGCGATCGCCGCATCGGCGTCCGCGCAGGCCGAGGCGGCCTGCTGCAGTTCCACACGACGTTCGTCCATCTGCCGTTGCGCGAGTTGAATGAGAAGGTGAATGCCACGCGCCATCACAGGCTCCTGTCATCGGGTCCGGGAAAGCGGATCAGGCCGCGGCGGCCATCATCGGATGCGCGTTCCAGCGCAGCGACGCACCGTTGCCCGCGCCGATGGCATAGCCCAGGCCGCGCACGGTGCGGATCATCGAACCCGCGCCCCAGCGCGCCAGCTTCCTGCGCAGGCCGGCGATGATGGCATCGGCCGGGCCAGTGCCGGCCGTGCCGGCCAGGCGCTCGTTCAGCGCGTCCTTGGCGACCGCGGCGCCGTTGCGGGTCGCCAGCACTTCCAGGACCGTATACTCGCGCGGGTTCAGCGCCAGGGTCGCGCCGTCGATGCTGGCGTCCCGCGCGTCCGGGTCGATCTCCAGCGCGCCGAGCTGCAGGACCGAGCGCGAGGGCGCCGCGGCGGCCGGCAGGCGCTGCAGGCGGGCCATCAGGCCCTGCTGCGTCAGCGGCAGCACCACCACATCATCCGCGCCCACCCCCAGCGCTCGGCTGCCGGCCTCGGGGGTGGAGCGGGCGGAGACGAACAGGATCGGCAGCTCGACTTTGGCGACACGCAGCTGACACACCGCGTCATAGCCGAAGAAATCGGGACGGAAATCCACGACGATCGCGTCGAAATCACCGTGGCGGGCCAGGTCGAGCGCGGTGGCGACCGAGGCGGCGCCGATGACCGTGCAGCCCGTGCCACCCAGCAGGTGCTGCACACCGTTCGCCGCGGCGCAGTCATTGGCCAGCAGCAGGATCCGGGACACATGCGATCCGCCGGTTTCGGCCGCGACGGCCATCGGGAACGACATCATGCCGGCTTCGATCATGGCGGCGATCCGGGGGTTGCGACCGATCATCATGTTCCGTGCTCCTATGGTCTTGATTGTTTGGGCTGAAACGAAATCAGGCGACGAAACAGGCGATCAGCAGAGCCCAGAAGGACGCACCGACCAGCCCCGAAAACAGGATCCCGCGAACCACGCCCAGGTCGTCCCTGTCGCGCTGGCCCGCCGCGGGATGCGCGATGGCGATGGGTTCGTGGGCGATGGTGCTGGGGGTCGTGATCGATGACATTCCGGTAGGTCCCTGTCCTGCGCCGCGACCGTTCAGCAGCGGCGGAGCTTTGTGTAGATCGTTATGGGCAGGGGATGGTGTCGAGTTTTGTGCGTATTTGTGGACACCGGAAGGCAACATGGCGTGTCATTCGCACGAGTTTGCCCCGGGATGGCCGAGGCCCGCGGGACCAGTGTCCGCCACCTCGGGCCGCGACACATCCCGCATCGCCGTCGGTTCCCTCGCCCGAAGGTTTCCGGCGACAACCGCCGACGTGGCTGGTGTGCGTCGTGACCTCATCCGTATGGACGTATGCCATGACGCAGATCGACCCGCCGTCAATCGTCTCGACGGCGGGTCGACCGGATAGCACAACCTCGGAAAGCCGAGCGGGGATGAACCCGCCCGGTTCTGATCGTCAGGCGGCCTTGACGCCGGTCATGAACTCGCGAACCTCGCCGTTCAGGCTTTCGGCCTGACGCGACAGCTCGTCCGCCGCGCCCAGCACCTGCGAGGCCGCCGCACCGGTCACCGTGGCACCATGGCTGACGCCGCCGATATTCGCGGTCACCTGCTGCGTTCCCGCCGCCGCCTGCTGCACGCTGCGCGCGATCTCCTGCGTCGCGGCGCCCTGCTCCTCGACCGCCGCCGCGATGGCCGCGGCGATCTCGTTGATCTCGCCGATCGTGGTGCTGATCGCCTGGATCGAACCGACAGCCTCCTTGGTCGCTTCCTGGATGCCGTTGATCTGGCGCGCGATATCCTCGGTCGCCTTGGCGGTCTGCGTGGCCAGGCTCTTGACCTCGGACGCCACCACCGCGAACCCGCGCCCGGCTTCACCGGCCCGCGCCGCCTCGATGGTCGCGTTCAGGGCCAGCAGGTTGGTCTGGCCGGCAATGTCGCTGATCAGGCTGACGACGTCGCCGATCTTCTGCGCCCCGTCGGCCAGGGCGCGAACCACGCTGTCGGTGCGCTTGGCATCGTTCACCGCCTGGCCCGCGATCCGCGCAGACTGCGTGACCTGGCGCGAGATCTCCGAGATCGAGCTCGACAGCTCCTCGGCCGAACCGGCAACGTTCTGCACGTTCGCGCTGGCCTGTTCGGCAGCCACGGCAACCGTGGTCGCCTGCTCGGTCGTCTGACCCGCGGTGCCGGTCATCGATTCCGCGGTCGAGCGCAACTCGGCCGCCGCGGTCGACACCATGTTCACCAGCTCCCCGACCTTCGCCTCGAACGAGAACGTCAGACTCTCCACCCGCTCGGCCCGCTTCTCGCGCGCCGCACGTTCGGCGGCCTGCTCGCCGGCCAGGCGATCGGCGATGACGCGGTTCTCCTTGAACACCTGCATCGCGCCGGCCATCATGCCGATTTCGTCGGTCTTGCCGACGCCGGGGATATCGACCGAGGTGTCGCCATCGGCCAGCCGGCGCATGGCCTCGGTCATGCCGCCCACCGACTTGCCGATCGCTCCGCCGATCAGCAGGGCCAGGCCGACGCCGATGGCAAGCCCGCCCACCAGCATGCCGATCGTCAGTGTGTCGGACAGCGCGATCACGCTGTCGATGTTCTTCTGTGCGTCCTGCTGACCTACCGCCGCGCTGTCCTGCAGGCCGTCGATCAGGGTGGTCATGCGCGCGCCAAGGCCCCGCATGTCGACGTTCAGGGTCCGGTAGACGTCGACCGTGGCCTGCGCCAGCTTGTGGAAGGCGGCGTCGTAGGCGGCAACGCCGGCGTTGACCGACTCGATCAGCGGCTTCAACGCCGGATCCTGCGCCAGCGCCTCGACGGGCTTCAGGGCCGCCGCCAGCTCCGCCGAACGCGCGAGGGCAGCGCGGGTCATCTCGTCGTCATGGCGGGTGAGTGCCTTGTTCGCGTCAAGGCGCACGGCCATCGCCGGCTCCATCGCCGCCAGCGCCATGATCTGCAGCCTGGTGTCGCCCGATTCCGCGGCCTTGGCCGCAAGCTGCTGCAGGCCGGACCGGATGCGGGCGCCGGCGCGATCGAGAACCTCCACACGCTCGGTCTCGATCGACCGTACCAAGGCCAGCAACTCGTTGAAGCGCTGCCGGTACAGCTTCAGCTGTTCGGCGACTTCGCCGACCACGGCCAGACGGTCCTTCTTCACCAGCGCGAGGCTCAGCTCGTCCAGGGATTTGGGGAGCTTGGTCAGCAATTCCTCGGCCGAACGGATCGCCTCCGGATTGAGCATGATCAGATACTCGCGCAGCAACAGGCGAGCACGGGTCAGGTCGATCTCGATATCATTCTCGATATTGACGACCTTGGTATAGCGGCTGATCAGATCCTCCGCGTCGCTGATCTGGCGCAGCGAGTACAGGCTCACGCCGCCCAGACCGGCCAGGATCGCCACGACGCAGCCGAACCCGGACAGCATCTTGGTCCGGACCTTCAAGTTCGAAATGCGGGTCACAACGGACATATCAGAAATTCCTTTCTGTCATTCAATCAACGAGGTTCATGGATTCGGCGACGATCGCATGCGCGGGATGCCGACCGGCGTCTTGCCTGGTTTCGATGGACGCAAGCCTGGTCGCGTGCTGGTGCGACAGGCGGCCGCGTGCCATCCGGACGGGGCCCGGGTCGTCATCCTGCCTGGACCGGCCAGGTATGCGGTCGCGAGCGCTGCCGTGCGAAATTACATGCATGCGCTCTATGTAGAACAGCCAGGGGGCCCGGACGTGTCGCATTATGTGTGGTTTTGTTGACCACAACCGGACAAACAAAAGGCCGCCACCCGGGGGTGGCGGCCTTGCGGGGCGTCGCGGCTTACGTGCGGGCGAGCGAGAACCCTGCGAAAAGATAGCCCTGCTGGCGCGCGGACTTGATCACCGATGGCTGGTCCGGATCGGGTTCCACCTTGCGCCGCAGCCGCACCACCAGGCCATCGATGGCGCGGTCGCCGGGGCGGTAGGGGCGGTCGAACACACGCTCGGTCAGCAGTTCACGGCTCATGGGTTCGCCGCGGCCTTCGATCAGGGCCTGCAACAGCCCGAATTCGGCCGATGTCAGATGACAGCGGGACCCATCGGGGCGGTAGAGTTCACGTTCGGTGGCCTGGAATTCCCATTTGCCGACAACGGGTCCGGGGGCGGTCGTGGACGGCGCGGCGACGGGTCTGGCGCGCCGCAGCACGGCGCGGATGCGCGCCAGGATCTCCCGCGGCATCGCCGTCTTGTGGATATAGTCGTCGGCGCCGAGTTCCAGCCCGAGGATGCGGTCGATCGGGTCCTGCATCCCGGTCAGGATCACGCATGGCACGGTCGAGACGGTCCGCACCTTCCGCAGGACCTCCATCCCGGTGGTCGGGCCAAGCCGCTGGTCCAGCAGCAACAGGTCCGGCGCCATCTCGGCCAGCAGGGGCATCAGGTGCGAGGGGTCGGTGACCGCCGCGCAACGGATGCCGTGATCCGTCAGGAACAGCGTCAGTTCTTCGGCAAAATCGGGATCATCATCGACCAGGATGACGGTTTCAGCCATTCGAGGCACTTCTCCGGGTACTATGCGGCCGGCTTCAAACCACGCTCGGACGAGGGTTCTGAGGCCGGGTCCGCGCCCTCGTCAACTGCCTGACGGAACACGGCGCTCACGACGGCTCCTCCTTCCGGCGCGTTGAACGCCAGGATGTTACCGCCAAACGACCGCAGGATGCCATGGCAGATCGACAATCCCAGCCCGGTTCCCTTGCCGACTTCCTTTGTTGTGAAGAACGGCTCGAAGATCCGGTCCAGGATCACCGGCTTGATGCCGGGCCCGGAGTCATGCACCGACAGCGTGACCGTGCCCGCCCCGGCGTTGTGGGTGGCGCTGACGGTCAGGTGGCGCGGCTGGTCGGGCCTGTTCTGGTCCATCGCATCACGCGCGTTCAGCAGCAGGTTCACCACGACGTGCTCGGCCAGCACCAGCTGTCCGATCACCGGCGGCACCGTGTCGGTCATGCGGATGCCCACAGTCACGCCGGCATTGCGCAGCGCGCTGCCGACCAGGGCGAGCGAGCCGTCCACGATCTCGTGCAGGTTGATCGGCTCCAGCCCCTCGTCATTCTGGCGGCCGAAGATCCGCAGATGATTGACGATGGTGCGCGCCCGGGCGGCCTGGTCCGAGATGCGGCCCATGCGCTGGACGGCGAACTTGATCCCCTCGGCGCCCTTGCGTTCCAGCATCTGCGCGGCGTTCTCGGCCGCCAGCGACATGATGGCGATGGGCTGGTTCAACTCGTGCGCCAGGCCGGTGGCCATCTCGCCCAGCGTGGCCAGCTTCGATGCGGCGATCGCCTGGGCCTGGATCGCGCGTTCGCGGGTGATGTCCGAGATATAGCCGACGATGGCCACTTCGCGGTTGTCACCGAGTTCGACGACCCGGGCCTGGTCGCGGAACCACAGTACCGTGCCGTCCTGATGGTAGTAACGGTACTCGACACTGGCTTCGCCGTCGCGCAGGACTTTGCGAAAATACACTGACCAGGCAGCGTCGTCCATGCCGTCGACGTTCTGCAGCCACGCCTGGCGCGACATCAGGTCGGTCAGGTCATAGCCGGTCAGCCGGCTGGCGGTCTCGGTGATCTCGAAGCCCACAACCTCTCCATCCGGCGTGAGGCTCATGCGGTAGACCGCGGCCGGCAGGCCGGACAGCAGCTTGGCGATATGGGTGCGCGCCAGTTCGGCGGTGGCGGCTTCCTGCCGGGTCAGTTCCAGCTCCAGCCGCGAGCGCAGACGCGCCGAGCGCTGGGCGAAGACGGCGAGAAGCGTGGCGACCGAGAGCAAGGTGGCGATGATGGCCGCATGCACCCATACGGCAACCGAATTGGCCTCGGCCAGTTCGGAATTCAGGTCCAGGCCGACCATCACCAGCAACGGCAGATCACCGATCACCCGGAAGGAATAGATCAGTTCGCGCCCGTCGATCGGGCTGACCGCCTGCAGCGAACCCGAACGCCGTTCCCGCGCCGCGCGCACCACCGGCAGGTCGGGATTGGCGGCGCGCGCAAGCTGGTGTTCCGCGTCATGGCTGCGCGCGATCAGCCGGCCATGCGGAATGCTGAGCACCGCCGAGAGGTCATTCTCTCCGAACCGCAGGTCGGCCAGGGTCTTGGAAAGCCTGATCGGGTCGAACGACACGACGACGACGCCGGCGAACGCCCCGGCCTCGTCCAGCAGCGGGCGGGTGAACTGCACGCTCCAGCGGCCCGAGGCACGCCCGATCAGCGGCTTGCTGATCGACATCCCGGTCTCGCCATTGCGGTGGACCAGGAAATGATCGCGGTCACCCAGATAGACCGGTTCGGTGAAGTTCATCGTGCTCCAATCCATCCACCCGTCGGCCTTGATGGTGGCGACCTGAAGCACGCCGAATTTTTCCTGCTGCGCGATGCCCCGCAGATACTCGCCGATCGCCACCGCGCCCGCCTGGTCGCCCGCCCGTGACAGGTTGACCCGTGTCTGCACGAGGGACTGGATGCTCTCCATCGCCTCGACCGAGCGCAGCAGCGTCTGTTCCAGCGCTTCGGCGGCGACACCCGAGCGTTCGGTGGCGTCGTGGATGCGGTCCTTGCGGTACTGGTTGATGTAGACTTCGCCAACCGCGAACGCACCGATGGCGAGAAGCACCCAGATCGCCGCGATGCCGATCCAGGACCACGGCCGGAACCGCGTCCCTGAGATCGTGCGAACATCTATGTCTGACCTGATGGAATACATCGTTGCTCGTTCGATATCCCTTGCACGTTTAGCGAAACGCGGTCAAAATGGCAAGGCTTGATTACCGACCCGCCCAAAACCGCCACCCGCAGAAAACTGAAGGACGCGCCGCGTTGAACCTGTCCGTCCTTATCGTCGACGACGAGGAAATGCTCGCCGAGGAGACGGCCATGGGGCTGGACCTGGAAGGGTTCACCACGTTGACGGCCTCCTCGGCCGCCGAAGCCATGGAAATCCTGGCCGCCCACCCCGAGATCGGGCTGCTGCTGACCGACCTGCGCATGCCGCGAGAGGATGGCGCGTCCCTGGCCAGGCGCGCCCTGGCGGACCGGGATGACAAGACGGCGCTGGGGGTGATCTTCATGACCGGCCATGGCACCGACCCACCGCCGGCCGGCGTGACCGCCTGCATCCCCAAGCCATTCTCGATCGGGAAAATGGCCGAGCTGGTCATGCGAACCCTGGCCGAGGTGCAGGCGCGCCGAACCCGCGCGGGGGCCTGATCCGGCCATCAGGTGGCGATCGGGGATTTTGCGAAAATAGATGCAAATGACGCGACAGCCCTGAAACCTGACGGGTGGGCACGCAGAAACGACGTTCCCGCGGCCCAGCCCGTTCCGCCCTGCCCCCTAGCGCGCTTTCAGGCTGACCGTAAACGGTCAGCGCGCGCTAGCTCATTGTTTGATCGCATGATTCACCCGCTGCCACGATTCCGCTCAGCGTGATCATGCGCTAGGCGGCCGGCGGCTTGCGGTCGGCATAGGACACACCCATCCCCGCCCGCACATCCTGCTGGATACCGTATTGCGGGAACGGATAGCGCAGGCCGTTCTTCGACAAGGCCTCCATCCCGGCGATCGCATGGCCAAGCTGGTCCGGCGGCAGCGCCATCAGCATCTCGTCATCCAGCACCCCGCCATACCGCCGCTCGGCAAAGCACGGGATCGACAGGCTCGGCTCCCGCGTCTTCAGCGCGCGGCCCCAGGAATCGGCGCAGGCGGACTCGCCCACCACGCTCCAGTCGAAGCGCTTGTAGCCGGCCCATTGCAGGCCGTTGATGAAGTACATCATC
>CAYZKM010000146.1:0-9589 GCA_964478525.1 uncultured Bifidobacterium sp. | reverse complement strand
AGGTTGACGCGGCGGCCCAGTTCGTAATCCGCCTCGGCCTGCGCGCTGACCACGGCGGCGAGGTGGAAGACCACGTCGGTGCCGGGCGGGATGGCCGCATCGGGCAGGCGGACTACGTCGCCCGACAGGGTGGAAACCGGGAAGGGTGCGTCCAGGCGCGGCGGTTCGGCCAGGTCGAACAGCGTCAGATGGGTGATCGCCCGCCCGCCCAGCGTGGCTTCCCGCGCCAGCCTGCCGGCGATCCGGCGCCCAAGGAATCCGCCGCCGCCCAGAATCGAGATCCGCATACCATGCCTCCTGATCCGCGCACGATTGCACTGCGGCGCCGGGCGGTCCACCGTTCGTGGATGCTCGGACCCCATCCTTTCACCCTGTTCCCCAACCCGCGCCACGGCACGCCCGGCGTGGTCGTGCTGCCAGCCGGCGGGTTTCGCCGCGCCAAGGCCGAGATCACGTCATGGGATGGCTATGCGCCGACGCCGCTGCGCGATCTGGCGGCCATCGCATCCGGCGCCGGGCTGGGGCTGGTGCGCCTGAAGGACGAGGCGGACCGCTTCGGCCTGGGCAGCTTCAAGGCTCTGGGCGGGGCGTATGCCGTGGCCGGCATCCTGGCCAACGAACTGGCGCGCGCCGGCGTGGCGCCGGCGGCCTGTTCCGCCGACCTGGCCGCGGGCCGCTTCGCCGCGGCGACTCGCGCCCTGACCGTCTGCTGCGCCACCGACGGCAACCATGGCCGGTCGGTGGCGTGGGGCGCGCAGCGCTTCGGCTGCCGCTGCGTGATCTTCGTGCACCAGACCGTCAGCCAGGGCCGGGTGGACGCCATCGCCCGCTATGGCGCCGAGGTTCGCCGCGTCGGCGGCACCTATGACGATGCGGTGCGCGAGGCGGCGCGCCTGGCCGAAGCCGAGGGGTGGTTCGTGGTGTCGGACACGTCCTGGCCCGGCTATGCCGAGGTGCCGCGCGACGTGATGCAGGGATACCGGCTGATGGCGGACGAGGCCGCGGACCAGTGGACGGGCGAGCCGCCGACACATGTGTTCATCCAGGGCGGCGTCGGTGGGGTGGCGGCGGCGGTGGCGGTGCAGGTCCAGGCCCGGTACGGCGCGGCGCCTCGGCTGGTGGTGGTGGAGCCCGATCGCGCGGCCTGTCTGCTGGCCAGCGCGGAGCTGGGCGAACCGACCGCGATTCCCGGTGATCTGGACACGCTGATGGCGGGGCTGGCGTGTGGCGAGCCAAGCCTGCTGGCGTGGCAGACGCTGGAACGGGCGGCGGCGGCGTTCATGGCGATCCCGGACCAGGCGGCGGTGGCGTGCATGAAGCTGCTGGCCGCGCAGGGGGTGGTGTCGGGCGAGTCGGGCGTGGCCGGGCTGGCGGGATGCCTGCTGGCGGCATCCGACCCGGCGGCGCGGGCGACATTGGGGCTGGACGGGAACAGCCGGGTGCTGGCGTTCAGCACCGAGGGGGCGACGGACCCCGCAGTCTACCGGCAGCTGGTGGGGTAGGAATCCATGGATTTCTTATCTCACATCCGAGATGGTTTCATGCTAAAGAATCCCGACGTTCCGCTTGGATTGCCGCATGAGACCGCTTCGTATCCTGACCGCGCTGCTGTGCCTCGCGTGGTCCCTGCCCGCCCCGGCCCCCGCCTTCGCTCAGGACACCGCGCAGGCGCGGACCATCATCGAGAGCAGGATCGCCTCGATCACCGCCCGGCTCTCCGCCGCCTGTCCACTGGCCGATCCCGGATCGCAGGCGGCGTTCGACGCGTGCCGGGGCGCGCTGTTCCGTGACCAGGACCTGCGCGGCGCGCTGAACGCCATCCTGCTGTGGGGCCGGCCCAGCCCGACGCCGGGGACGACGCTGAAGGACACGACGCTGACGCAGTTCGCGCCCGAGGTCTGGACCGGCCTGTATGCGCCGCTGTTCATGTTCGACGGCACATGGACCGTGGAGTACGACCGCACCGAGAAGCTGTACAAGGCCCGCCTCGGCGCGCTGTTCCGCAACGCGCTGGCGCCGGGCCAGTATCCGTACCCGTTCTGGCACGATGCGCGGAAATGGAACGACTACCAGGCCGCGAACACCGTGATGCTGTGGGCGCGCCCCGGGTCCGGCGCGTTCGTCGCCGCGCAGTTCCTGAATGACGGCACGCCGAAGCCCGCGCTGACCTCGGTCCCACACGCGCCGCCGGTGTTCGACGGGAAATGGATGTGGACCGGCGCCGATGGCGTGACCCAGCCGCGGCCCGCCCTGTTCCAGGGCCTGTTCAGCAGCGCCAATCCCTGGCTGGAGAAGCTGGAGCCGAGCTATCGCGACCTGGCCAACGCGATGCGCGACGGGCATTGCAACGACTGCCACGTGCCCAACAACCCGTCGAAGATGAAGCGCCTGGTGCTGCTGCAGACGCCGGCGCACGCGGCGTCCGAGATCAAGCGCGTGATGGACAGCGTGCGCGCCGACAAGATGCCACTGGACGATATCGGCCTGTTCCAGGAGATGGACGAGGCCACCAAGGCCGCACTGCTGAAATACGGCGCGGCGTTCGAGTCGGTGGTCGAGTCCGCCCGCGCCTGGGAGAAACAGCACACGGCCCGCCCCTGACCCGGGACGGGCCGGCGGCCCCGTTACGCCTTGCCGCCTTCCACCGCGCCGCCGCCCTTCTTCCAGGCGCCGAAGCCGCCCTCGACATGGGCGACCTTCTCGATCCCCATCTGCTTGGCGGTCGCCCCGGCCAGCGCAGACCGCCACCCGCCGGCGCAGAAGAACACGAACTGCTTGTCCTGGGCGAAGATCGGCTTGTGATACGGGCTTTCCGGATCGATCCAGAATTCCAGCATGCCGCGCGTGCAGGAAAACGCGCCCGGCATCTTGCCGTCCCGCTCCAGCTCCCGCGGGTCGCGCAGGTCGACGAAGACGACGTCGTCGCGTCCATGCAGCGCCTTCGCCTGATCGATGCTGAGCGTGTCGATCATCGCGTTGGCCTCGGCCAGCATCTGCTTGAAACCCTTCTTGATCTGCATCCCGGCGCTCCTGCATCCCGTGTCGGTCGCGCCAGTCTAGCGCATGATCACGCTGAGCGGAACCGTGGCCGCGGGTGAATCATGCGTTCAAACAACGAGCTAGCCCCTGGCGGCGCTTGCGTAGCGGGGCGGTCAGCCGCGCTCCCCGATCGCGGCGGGGGCGGCGCGCGATGGCGTCCCGTCGCCGGGGTGCGGGGCACGCGGAAACAGAAGCTCGAACGACGTCCCCTGCCCTGGCCCGCCAAGCACCGCCATCATGCCACCGGCCTGGCGCACCAGAACCGGCACCGCGCCGTGATCGGGTTCAGCGGCACGGATGGCGGTGCCGGCCGCCGGGCCCGGGTGGAAGATGCGCGCACGCTCCTGCTCGGCCAGGCCCGCCCCCGTATCCGACACAAGTATCGTAACATAAGCACCGCTCGGCAGGTCGCCATGCAGCGTCGCCAGCGGTTCGGGGATGTCGTAGTTCGCCGTGGCAATCGTCAATACACCGCCGGCCGGCATCGCCGCATGCGCCGCCCGCGCCAGGGCCAGCAGCGCCAATTCCACCCCCGCCGGTTCGGCCAGGGCCATGCCGAGCCGGGGGTTGAGGCGCAGCGAAAGATCGATGCCGTCGCCGATGGTCCGGCGCAGCAGCGGCGCGGCGGCCTCGATCGCCGTGTTCAGCGACAACGGAACCGGTGCGACACGCGCACCGCTGCCTGCCCGCACCTGCTGGCGTTCCTCGGCCAGCCGCTGCGCGGTGATATCCTGCGTCGTGCCATTGACCTGGCGGATGGTGCCGTCGGCGGCCGGTTCCGCACGGGCACCGACCCGCAGGACCCGTATCTCTCCCGACCGGCTGGTCGCGCGATACTCGATCGGTTCCCGCGCGCGTCCGGCCTCGACATCCGCCAGCCAGGCGACGACCGATGCCAGGTCCGCGGGCTGCACCCGTTCCCGCAGGTCGGCGATGTTGGGCACGGCATCGGGCGGCAGGCCAAATATGCGATACAATTGTCGTGACCAGACCTCTCGCCCGGTCGTGACATCCAGCTCCCAACTGCCGATTTCGGCGAGTTCCTGCGCACGATCCAGCCGGGCCTCGCTGGCGCGCAAGGCCTGCGCGGCATTGGCCAGCAACGCCAGATGCTGCTCCTGCGCGCGGACCTGACGCGCCATGCGCCAGAACAGGGCCAGAAGCAGTGCGGCCAGCACCGTGCTGCCGATGGCGATATACAGCGACTCCTGCCGCCACCGCGCCAGCAGGTCGGCATCAGGGATCGACACGTCGATCACCAGCGGAAAGTCGCGCAGCGGATGCACCGACACCAGCGCCTCGACGGCGGCCAGGTAGCCGGAGGAGCGATAGGCGCCACCGCCGGCGGCGACGTGCTCATACCACGGCGAGTCGGCCGGCATCGTCCGGCTCATGACGCGCGGCATGGGGTTCCGGTGCATCACGCCGCCATCGCGCCGCAGCAGCGTCACCGCGATGCCGCGCGCGCTATACAGGCTGCCATACGCCGCGCCGAACGTGTCCATGTCGACGGCCAGCATGGCCAGGCCGAGGAAGCGGCCATTCGGTGCCGAGATCCGCCGGGTCAGGACAAAATCCCGCGCACCCGCGCGCTGGATCGACGCGATCACGTCGACATGCGGGCCGGCTTCGGGGTGGTCGCGCAGGAAGCGGAACAGGTCCTGATCGGCAACCGAGGCGAACACAAATGGTTCGTCGCCGGATTGATTGACCATCTGCCCGGTGTTGTCGAACACGGCGATGGCATGATGCGGCGGCAGCTGGCCGGTCAGCGCGCCCAGGAAGCGGCGTGTCGTCGCATCGGCCATTGCCAGCGGCAGGGCGTCGGTCTTGCCGGCGCGCTGGATCACCTCGGCCAGGCGCAGGTCCAGGATCGTCAGATAGCGATGGGTGTCGATGGCCAGCACCTCGCCCACCACGGACAGGTCGGACCGCGCGGTCGCCAGCACGCGGCGGTGCATGTCCCAGATGGCGAGGCCGCCGGCGCAGATCGCCAGCGCGGTGAACAGGATGCCCAGCAGGCGCAGACGGTCCGCCACACGGGATGGACGACCATGGACCGCAGGCGTTGTATCACCCGTTCCGGAATCCGATCCGCCTGGCACCGGCAGCGACCGCACCACCGCACCTGTCCCTTCGATTGGGCCGTCCGGCGATTGGACTCCCCGGCCGTCGAATGGTCAATCGCCCCGAGCCGGCCGGTCAGGTGCGCCGCACGTTCCAGCAGTACAGGCCGCCGCCCTCGATCACGTCGGTCAGGTATTTGCGATAGGCGGTGCGGATCTGGAACTGTCCGCACAGCACGAAGGGCACCTGCTCGAACGCGCGGGCCTGGATCTGCGCGGCGATGCCGGTGCGCGTCTCCTCGGTCGTGGCGGTGGTCCAGTCGCGGGTCAGTGCCTCGATCGTCTCGTCCTCGTACCAGCCCGCCCAGCCTTTCTGGCCCAGGCCGCGCATCGGGAAATGCTCGACCGGCGTGCCGATGACCAGCGATGGCGCCCAGGTGTGGAAGATCGACCATCCGCCTTTCTCCACCGGCTCCTTGCTCGCGCGCCGGTTGGTCAGCGTCGCCCAATCGACGGCGGCGAGTTCCACGTTCATCCCGAGCTGCTTCAGGATATCGTAGGTGACATCGCCCATCGGCCCGATGGTGGGCACATCGGCGGGGCTGATGATCACGACTTTTTCATTGTTGTAGCCGGCCGCCTTCAGCATCGCCTTGGCCTTGTCGATGCTGTCGCCCATCTGCGCGGCACCGGTTTCCTTCCCGTATGGCGTGCCGCAGGGGAACATCGACTTGCAGGCATTGAACGCGGTCGGGTCGTTGCCGGTGATCGAGGCCATGTAGTCCGCCTGGTTCACCGCCATCAGCACCGCGCGCCGGATCGCCGCATTGTTGAACGGCGCCTGCAGGTGGTTGAACCGCAGCACGCCGTTGAACCCGGCGGGATTGGCGCTGCCGATCCTGAGCTCGGGGTTCTTGCGCAGCTGCGCGACCAGGTCGGGCTGTACCTGCTCGTACCAGTCGACCTCGCCCGAGGTCAGCGCCGCCGCGGCGGTCGAGGGTTCGGGGATGGTCGGCCATTCCAGCCGATCGAAATGCGCGACCTTGCCGCCCGAGGTGTAATCCGCCGGCTCCGATCGCGGCACATAGTCGGTGTTGCGGCTGTAGCTTGCGAACGAGCCGGGCGAGAACTCGCTTGCGTTGAACTTGAACGGTCCGCTGCCGGTGGTGTCGGTGATCTGCTTGTACGGATCGGTCCTGGCGATGTGTTCGGGCAGCATGAAGGGCACCGATGCGCTGCCGCGCGCGATCGCTTCCAGGAAGATCGGCACCGGGCGCGACATCGAGATCTTCATGGTGCGATCGTCGACCACGCCCCATGTATCGACAAACTGTGCCACGGTCTGGCCGAAGGTTTCGCGCCCGGCCCAGCGCTTCAGGCTTTGGATGCAGTCCTGCGCGCGCACCGGTTCGCCGTTGTGGAATTTCAGCCCCGGGCGCAGCCTGATCGTATAGGTCCGGCCATCATCGGAAACCTCGTGGCCTTCGGCCATCTGCGGCTTCACTTCGCGCGCGCGGGTCATGCCGAACAGCGTGTCGTAGACCGCCCAGCCATGGTTGGTCGTCACCAGCGACGTATTGAACACTGTATCGACGGAATACAGCGATGTCAGCGGAATGACCTTCAGCGTCTTCGCGCGGCTGTTCTGCGCGATCGCCGGCGCCCCGACCGAGACCGCCGCCGCGGCGACGGCCGATCCTTTGATGAAACCGCGTCGTTTCATGATCCAGACTCCTCCATGATCCCGGGCGCTCCGCCCGTTGTTCTTGATTGTCGAGCATAGTGGGGCGTCAGAGGTGGGCAAGCACCTCGTCGCCGAATTCACGCAGAACGGTGGCCAGCGGACGCGCGCCGGCGCCCACCACCTGCGGTGTCAGGATGATGCGGTCCAGCCCCGGCTGATCCAGCAGGCGCGAGAGCTGTGCGCGGATGTCGGCCGCGGTGCCGGCCAGCGCATAGCGCGGGATCAGGCTGTCGGGAACGATCGCGGCGTGATCGGGCGAGGCGCTGGCATGATGGGTGATGTCATAGCTGGCGTGCAGCCGTTCCACCGCCGCCCGTTCAGCGCCTTCGAACCATTCCGCCTTCACATTGGCCAGGGCGCCGGCGACGCGCGCACGCACGCGGTCGCGGGCCTCGGCCGCATCGGCACCCATGCTGTACGGTGCCCAGCAGGAGATTTCCGGTCTGCGCGCGCCATCCGCGATTCCGTCCGCCACCCAGCCCAAGGCGCGGCCGACCAGTTCGGGCGACAGGCCCTGGTGCAGGATCACGCCATCGGCGATGCGCGCGGCGGTGCGGGTCATGCGCGGGCCGGTGGCGGCGATCACGACCGGCACGCCGGCGCCGTCGCGTGCCCAGGCCAGGTGTCCGCTGACACCGTTGTCGAACAATGCGTCGCCCCCGGTCAGCAGCCGGCGCGTCGTATCGACGAATGCCTCTACCTCTGCAATACGGGCCGGCCGCACCCCGATGGTGCCGAGCGAGGAGAATCCGGTGCCGACGCCCAGGACTGCGCGCCCGTGTGACATTTCCGACAGTGTCGCCATCGCCCCCGCCGTCACGCTGGCATGGCGGGTATAGGGCTGGGTCACGCCGGTCGCGGCCAGCAGATGCGTGGTGCGCGACAGGATCGCCGCCAGGGTGATGTAGACATCGCGGCACAGCAGCTGGGAATCGATCACCCACACGCTGTCGAAGCCGATCGCCTCGGCCAGGGCCGCGTGCGACGCCATCTCGGCCACCGGCTCGGTTCCCCACAGGGCGAGACCGAGCCGTTTCCCGCGAAACGATGGGGCGGGGATGGCGGCTATTCCGCCGCCAGGCCGGGCGTGAAGGCCGGAACCTCGGCCCGCCCGGCGCTGTCCATCGGCCTGGGCCACCATTTGTCTTCCCATTCCGAGAACAGCGGCTTCAGCTTCGGTATGACCTTTTCGGCGAACAGCCTGGTGTTGTACTTCGCCAGGTCCTTGTTCATGTTGCCGAACTGCAACAGAAGCATCAGATGCGCGACGTTCAATTCCGTGGCCACCTCGGTCAGTTGCTCCACCACCTCATCCGGCGAGCCGACGATGATGTAGCCCTTGTCGACGATGTCCTTCATTTCCGTCGCGCGCGCCTGGGTGCGGGCACTTTGCGTCGCCGCGCGTCCCACCTGGCTGGTCAGGCCGGCGCGCTGCGTCGCCTCGGTGATATAGCCGGGGGGCGAGGCCCACATCGGATCGGTGAACAGGCAGCGGCCATAGAAATACTCGGCCGGTTCGCGGTACAGCTCCAGCGCCTTCTCCCGCGTTTCCGCCACGCCGACGAATTGCAGGAAGGCGGCACGGTTCGGATTGCGGTCCTTGCCCAGGCGCGCCATCTCGCGCCAGAAGCCGTCCATCGTTTCCTTGCCGTCCTTGTAGCCGAAATAGGACAGGTAGGCATAGACGTAGTCCATCTGCGCGCACCACTGCCAGGTCTCGACCGACCCGCCGCCGGGGATCCAGACCGGCGGATGCGGATTCTGCAGCGGGCGCGGCCAGATGTTGACGTAACGCTGCTGGTTGAAACGACCGTTGAAGGCGAACGTATCCTTCTCGGTCCAGGCACGCATGACCAGGTCGTGCGCCTCGTAGTAGCGGTCACGCAGCTGGCTCGGGTTCGTGCCATAGGCATAGCAGTCGTCCATCGGCGTGCCCACGGGGAAGCCCGCGATCAGCCGCCCGCCGGAAATCACGTCGATCATGGCGAATTCTTCGGCCACGCGAGTCGGCGGGTTGTACAGCGCCAGCGAATTGCCCATCACGCAGATCGCGGTGTCGGTCGTGCGGCGCGCGAGTGATGACGCGATCAGGTTCGGCGACGGCATCAGCCCATAGCCGTTGGAATGGTGTTCATTGACGCACACCGCGTCGAACCCGACCTCGGCGGCGTATTCCAGCTCGTCCATGAAGTCGTTGTACATCAGGTGCGCGCGCTTCGGATCGAACAGCGAGGAATGGATATCGACCCAGACCGAACGGTGCTTCTGGCGGAAATCGTCCGGAAGCTCGGTGTACGGCATCAGGTGGAACCACATCAGTCGCATGGGCGTTTCCAGTTCGCAGGATGTTTCTACCAGCCAGTATGCGGGCGCGATGCGCGGGTTCGTCAAGGGATCGGCGCGCCCCGTCCCGCGGGATGGGGCGCGCCGGCCAGGCGTCAGGCCATCACGAAGCCTTCATAGTCGTTCGCCGCGATCGCATCGCAGCGCTTCTTGTATCCCGAGAAACCACCGACATAGGGCATGAACACCCGTGGCTTGCCGGGGATGTTCGACCCGAGGTACCAGGAGTTCGCCAGCGGATACAGCGTGCTGTCGGCCACGTCGTTGACGTGCTGCACCCAGTTCCTCTCGGCGTCCGCGGTCGGCTCGACGCGCGACTTGCCGGCGATGCGCATCTTCGCCAGGCACCCGGCGATCCAGTCCATATGCTGCTCGATGGCGACGATCAGCTGCGTCT
>CAYZKM010000145.1:0-9637 GCA_964478525.1 uncultured Bifidobacterium sp. | reverse complement strand
AGATCCAGGACCGCCCGATGGCCGTCGCCGGCAAGGTCGAGATCCGGCCGATGATGTACCTGGCTGTGTCCTATGATCACCGCATCGTCGACGGCAAGGAGGCGGTGTCGTTCCTGGTGCGCGTCAAGGAAGGGATCGAGGACCCGCGGCGCCTGCTGCTGGGGCTTTGACGATCCGGTCGTTTCCTGTGTCACGAGGCTGTTCATGAGTGATTCGTTCGACGTCATCGTCATCGGTGCCGGTCCCGGCGGCTATGTCTGCGCCATCCGCGCCGCGCAGCTGGGGATGAAGGTCGCCTGCGTGGAAAAGCGCGAGACCCTGGGCGGCACCTGCCTGAATGTCGGCTGCATCCCGTCGAAGGCGCTGCTGCAATCGTCCGAGGAATTCGACCACGCGACGCACGCGCTGGCCGATCACGGCGTGCTGGTCGACGGCGTGACGCTGGACCTGGCCCGGATGCAGGCCCGCAAGGGGGAAGTGGTTGCCGCCAATACCAAGGGCGTGGAGTTCCTGTTCCGCAAGCACAAGATCACCTGGCTGAAGGGCGCGGGCAGGATCGCCGCCCCCGGCACGGTGGAGGTCGGCGGCACCGCCTACACCGCGAAGCACATCGTCATCGCCACCGGCAGCGAGAGCGTGCCGCTGCGCGGCGTCGAGGCCGACGAGAAGCGGATCGTCACCTCGACCGGCGGGCTGGAGCTGGACGCCGTGCCCGGCCATCTGGTGGTGATCGGCGGCGGCTATATCGGGCTGGAACTGGGCAGCGTCTGGCGCCGCCTGGGTGCCAGGGTCACGGTCGTCGAATTCCTGGACCGCATCACGCCGACGATGGACGGCGAGGTCGCGAAGCACTTCCAGCGCATCCTGCAGAAGCAGGGCATCACCTTCCGCCTGGGCACGAAGGTGACCGGCGCGGCCGTCGATGCCGATGGCGTGACCCTGTCGGTGGAAGCCGCCGCCGGCGGCAAGGCCGAGACGATCCGGGCCGATATCGTGCTGCTGGCGATCGGCCGCCGCCCCTTCGTCGACGGGCTTGGCCTCGATGCTGTCGGCGTCGCGCTGGATGACCGTGGGCGGGTGAAGACGGACGCGCACTACGCCACGAATGTCGCCGGTATCTACGCGATCGGCGATGCGATCGCCGGCCCGATGCTGGCCCACAAGGCCGAGGAGGAGGGCGTCGCACTGGCCGAACGCCTGGCCGGGCAGGCGGGGCATGTGAACTACGGCGTGATCCCCGGCGTTGTCTATACATGGCCCGAGGTCGCGTCGGTGGGGGAGACCGAGGAATCCCTCAAGGCCGGCGGCATCGCCTATACGGTCGGCAAGTTCCCCTTCACCGCCAACGGGCGCGCCCGGGCGATGGGGGAGACGGACGGGTTCGTGAAGCTGCTGGCCGACAAGACCACCGACAAGCTGCTGGGCGCGCATATCATCGGCCCGGATGCCGGCACGCTGATCGCGGAACTGGCCACGGCGATGGAGTTCGGCGCCGCGGCCGAGGATGTCGCGCGCACCTGCCACGCCCATCCCAGCCTGAACGAGGCGGTGAAGGAAGCCGCCCTCGCCGTCGCCGGGCGGGCGCTGCATATCTGACCGCCGGTGTCTGCCGGGTTCCGCAAACCGGCGAAACCCGGTTAGGTTCGTTCCATGAAACCCCTTGCCCTGACCATGGGCGACCCCGCCGGCATCGGCGGCGAGTTGACCCTGCACGCCTGGCGGGTGCTGCGCCACGGCCCCACCCCGTTCGTTGCGCTGGACGATCCCGACCGCCTGCGCGCGCTGTCCCGCGCCATGGGCCTGGATGTGCCGCTGGCCGTGGTCGACTCGCCGGACGCCGCCGTCGCGGTGTTCGCCGATGCGCTACCCGTCCTGGCGGTGAAGCTGGCCAACCCCCCGGTCGCCGGTGTGCCCGACCCCGCCAACGCCCCGGCCATCGTGCAGGCGATCGAGCGTGCCGCCGGGCTCGCGCTGCGCGGGGCGGTCGGCGCGGTGGTGACCAACCCGATCAACAAGGCGGCGCTGTACGATGCGGGCTTCGGCTATCCCGGCCATACCGAGTTCCTCGCCGCCCTGACCGGCGCCCACGGCAAGCAGATCATGATGCTGGCAAGCCCGATGCTGCGCGTGGTGCCGGTGACCGTGCATGCGTCGTTGCGCGACGCCATCGCCATGCTGTCGACCGAGATGGTCGTCTCGGCCGCCCGCACCACCGCGGCCGCCATGCAGCGCGATTTCGGCATCGTGGCCCCGCGCCTCGGCATTGCCGGGCTTAATCCTCATGCCGGTGAACAGGGCGCGCTGGGCGATGACGAGGCGCGGATCATCGTTCCGGCCATGGACGCGTTGCGCGCCGAGGGCCACGACGTGTCCGGCCCCTGGCCGCCCGACACCATGTTCACCGCCGCCGCGCGCACGAAATACGACGTCGCGATCTGCATGTATCACGACCAGGCGCTGATTCCGCTGAAGACGCTGGACATGGACCATGGCGTCAACGTCACGCTCGGCTTGCCCATCGTGCGCACGTCACCCGATCACGGCACCGCCTATGACATCGCCGGAAAGGGCCTGGCGCACCCGACCAGCCTGATCGCCGCGCTGGAACTGGCCGCCCAGCTGGCCGACCGGCGCAGGGTGGCGATGCGCCATACCGCCTGACCCCCGGGGGACATGTCATGACATCCGTCTTGCAGGACAAGGACGAGATCCGCGAGCTGCTGCATCGGTATTGCTTCTGTATGGACGAGGGCCGTTTCGCCGAACTCGGCGCCCTGTTTGCCGAAGACGGCGAATGGATCGCGCCGTATCGCCAGGCGCGCGGCCCGGACGCCATCACCGCCTGGCTGGTCCAGTCCGTGCCCGCCGAACCCAGGCGGATGCATTACGCGATGAACACCATCATCACGGTGGATGGTGCGACGGCCGAGGCCAGGTCGAACTACCTGGTCATGGTCGAGGGGCCGGATGGGCCGTTCCCCTCGGTCTGCGGCACCTATGCCGACCGCCTGGTGCGCACCGCCGCCGGGTGGCGGTTCCGGCGGCGGGAACTGATCCACGCCTTCAAGGGCGAGATGAAGCTGCGCCTGCCATAAGGGCGTTGGCCCCGGCGGGGTGCCGTCGTCCTTGCGCGTGCGCGGTCAATGACCAATATGCAGTTGGTGACTGACGGATGCAGGCCGGCGTGGCGGTCATACGCCGGGCAGGGTTTTCAGACCGGTGTCGGAATGAACGCGGCGCGGTCGCCGAGCGGCGGGCCGGACAGGCCTTCGCCCCGTCTGCCGCTCAGCGGGATCATGCGCTAGCGCGCTTTCCGGCTGACCGTAAACGGTCAGCGCGCTAGCTCATTGTTTGATCGCATGATTCACCCGCTGCCACGATTCCGCTCAGCGTGATCATGCGCTAGGATGCGATCGCGCCGAATTTGCCGCTCTGGAATTCGAGCATCGCCTGCCTGATCTCGTCGGCCGTGTTCATCACGAACGGACCATGCGCCACCACCGGTTCGTCGATCGGTTCACCGGTCAGGATCAGCAGCCTGGCATCGGCATTCGCCTCGATCGTGACGCCGCCGCCCTCGCGGCCCAGGATCACCGTCTGCGCCTCGCGCACGATCTCGCGCCCGTCGATCTCCAGGGTGCCCTTCAGCACCAGCACCGACAGCGTATGCCCCTCGGGCACATCGAGCGTCACGGACCCGCCCTGCGTCAGGGCCACATCCCACATGTTCAGCGTGGTGAACGTGCGGGCGGGTCCCGTGGCATCGCCGTAGCGGCCGGCGATGACGCGCAGGCTGCCGGCACCGTTCGGCAAGGCGACGGTCGGGATGTCGGCCTTCAGCAGCGTCTGGTAGCCGGGGGCGGCGGTCTTGTCCCGGGCCGGCAGGTTGACCCAGAGCTGGACCATCTCGAAGTCGCCGCCATGCCGTGCGAATGCCGGGGAGTGGTACTCCTCGTGCAGGATGCCGGACGCCGCCGTCATCCACTGCACATCGCCCGGGCCGATGATGCCGCCTGCGCCGGTCGAATCGCGATGTTCGACCTCGCCTTCATAAACCAGCGTGACCGTCTCGAAGCCCTTGTGCGGATGCACGCCGACGCCACGCCGAGCGGCGGTCGGCTCGAATCTCGCCGGGCCTGCGTAGTCCAGCATGATGAACGGGCTGATATGGCTGCCCTGGTCGTGGTGCGACAGCAGCGTGCGGACGGGAAACCCGTCGCCGACCCAGTGCTGGCGGGGTGCGCTGTAGGTGCCGAGGATCTGTCTCATGGTGGTCTCCTTCTGTGGCGTTTGCCGGAGCGCCGTTGGATGCACAAGAACCTATGTCCGAGACGGTGAAAGCAAAAGACCGGGAATCTTGACCATTCTGTCCTACGTATGGGACGATGCCGCGTGCAGGACCTCAATGATCTCTACTACTTCGCCCAGGTGGTCGATCACGGCGGCTACGCGGCGGCCGGGCGCGCCCTTGGCGTGCCGAAGTCGAAACTCAGCCGTCGCATCCTGGAACTGGAAGAACGCCTGGGCGTCCGCCTGCTGCAGCGCTCGACACGCAGGCTTGCGGTGACCGAGCTCGGCCAGGAATACCATCGCCACTGCGCGGCGATGCTGGTCGAGGCCGAGGCCGCGCAGGAGGCGATCGAGCGCTCGCGCTCGGGGCCGCAGGGCCTGATCCGGATCAGCTGCCCGCCCGCCCTGGTCTGCTTCGCCATCGGGCCGATCATCGCCCGCTTCATGGCGGCCAATCCGCGCGTGACCGTCGAGCTGGAAGCGACCTCCCGTCGCGTCGACGTCATCGGCGACGGCATCGATGTCGCCATCCGCGTCCGCTTTCCACCGTTCGAGGATTCCGATCTCGCGATGCGCGTCCTGGGCGAAAGCCCGCAGCGCATCGTCGGCAGCCCGGCGCTGGTCGCCGCCCTGGCCGGGCCGCTCAATCCGGCCGATCTCGGGCTGCTGCCAAGCCTCGGCCTGGGTCCGCTCCATCGCGAGCATGTCTGGCAGCTGCGCGGTCCCAACGCGGCGGCCGTTCGCATCCCGTATCGGCCGCGCCTGGTCACCGATGACATGTCGCAGCTGCTGCATGCGGCGATCGCCGGTGTCGGCGTGGTGCAGCTGCCGGACATGGTCGCCGACAGCGCGATTGCGTCCGGCGCGCTGGTCGACCTGCTGCCCGGTTGGACGCCGGCCTTCGGCGCCGTGCAGGCGATCTTCCCGTCGCGGCGCGGGCTGCTGCCGTCGGTGCGCGCCTTGATCGACTTCCTCGCCGGGGAGTATGGCCGGGTGGCACACGCCGTGAGTCCAGTCGTTTCGTCTGATACGACAATGCCAGGTTCGGATCCTTGAAGGCGCTTGGCCGGCACCGCCGTTTGAATTATAATGCAGTCGAAAAGGTCAGGCGGTGTCAGAATGGCGGTGTCAGAATGATGTGGATTCCAGCACGACAATCCCCGCCCCGAGCGCTGCTTGCGCTGTGCGCCGCCGTCGGGATGTCGGTCATGACGCCCTGCGATGCGGCCGCGACCGTGATGACGGTGTCGGGCGGGCCTGTCGTCACCACGTTCAACGGCGGGACCTTCAGCGCGGGCATCAGCGGTGTGGTGCCGGATGGATGGTATTACCTGGATCCGACAACGGTCACGCTGTTCTATGGGATCAGCGGAGAATACGTCCGGTTCACCACGCCGGCGACCTTCCAGTCGGTGCAGCTGCGCAACAGGGCCGGCAGCGGCCAGGCCGATGCGTGGACGCTGACGTTCCGCGATGCCGGCGGGTCGGTTCTGGATGCGCAGGCGCTGACGCTGGGCAGCACCTATCAGACCTATGATTTCAACATTCCGAACGTCAGCTCGGTGACGTTCACCTTCGCCTCGGGCGGGGTGGATCAATACAATATCGGACAGAACAGCGCCTGGTTCGACATGACGAACGCCACGTTCACCACCGAAGTCAGCCTGCCCGAGCCGGCGACCGCGATGGTCCTGCTGGCTGGCGCGTCGGGCATGGCCTGCGTGCGCCGCCGCCGCCGGCCGGCCTGACCGCCCCGCCTGGCCCTTCTGTCAGCGCCGGGCGCGGCGGCGCAAACCCATGGCCCCCAGCGCACCGGTCAGCAGCAGGGCCAGCGAAGCCGGTTCCGGCACGCCGATCTGCGCGATGCGGAATGCGTCCAGATCGACGCCGTCACCGGTGCCCGAATAGCCGTCGGTGATCACGATCGAGCGGATTTCGTTGGTCGTGCCGGCGACTCCCATGAAATAGGAATAGCCAAGCTGGAAGCTGAAATGCAGCGAATCGAAGCTGCCCAGCAGCGTGCCCGTGCCATTCACCCCGTCATAGGCGGCGATGGTGATCGGGTCCGGACTGGCCAGGCTATCGGGGTAGGGATCGTAATGATCCCCGGTCAGCACGCCGAACCCGGACACCGCGGTGGCGAAGTTTACCGTCAGCGACACCTGGTCCACATAGATAAGCGACCGTGTCAGCGGGAACGGGCCTTCCCCGGTCGAGCACGGGCAGAACAACGACCCGCTCGGGATGCCCGTGACATCGGCCACCTGCGAACCCTGCGGGGCGTTGATGGTCATGGTCACGCCGGTGGTCGGTTCATAGAACGCACCGTCCAGCGCGCCCACCGGATGCGTTTCGAAATTGATCGAGGTGTCGACGGCGGCCCCGGTGCCAGCGACGAAATTCGCCCAATCGGTCGAGTTGCCCGACGGGTTGGCCACGAAGCCGGTCACCGCGGCACGGGACGGGACAGCGGCACACAGCGCGCAGGTCACTGTGATCGCCAGGGCAATCAGGCTTCTGCCCGGCATCGGTATCGGCATCCATATCCGCATCAAAACGTGTCCCCGCTCGGCTGGTCGTATTTGTAACAAAGCTAGCAATAATCGTACCAGCCGAAAAGTTATGAAAAATCAGACCCCGCCAAGCCGGCCCGCGAACCCGATGTAAATTCTGCCGACAGAATTGCGCCGGCCGCCTCCCTTGACCCCCTCCCCCTCGCGCGCTACCGCCTGAACGCCGTCCATGCAGGAGAACCCCGTGTCCGCGTTCACCTTTCCCCCGCCGCCACCCTCTCCGCAAGCCGAGGCGCTGCGGCTGGAAGTGCGCGACTTCCTCAAGACCGCGCTTGCCGATCGCAAGCCGGTGGAACGGGCGGAATCCTGGACCGGCCTCGACGCGGCCTTCTCGCGCGCCATCGGCGCCCGCGGCTGGCTCGGCATGACCTGGCCGAAGCGCTATGGCGGGCATGAACGCACCGCGCTGGAACGCTATGTCGTGCTGGAGGAAACCCTGGCCGCCGGCGCGCCCGTGGGCCTGCACTGGATCGGCGACCGCCAGTCCGGACCGCTGATCCTGCGCGTCGGCACCGAGGAGCAGAAGCGCACCATCCTGCCGAAGATCGCCGCCGGCGAGGCGTTCTGCTGCATCGGCATGAGCGAGCCCGATATCGGATCCGACCTGGCCGGCGTGCGCACCCGGGCCACCAAGGTGCAGGGCGGCTACGTGGTGAACGGTACCAAGGTGTGGACCAGCTTCGCGCACCTGTCGCACTACATGATCCTGTTCTGCCGCACCGGCGCATCGGAAGAACGCCATGGCGGCGTCAGCCAGATGCTGGTGGACCTGCAGAACACGCCCGGCGTCACCATCCGCCCGATCCTGGCCCTGACCGGGGAGCATCATTTCAACGAGGTCGTGTTCCAGGACGCGTTCCTGCCCGACGACGCGCTGCTGGGCAAGGAAGGCGACGGCTGGAACCAGGTGACCAGCGAACTAGCGTTCGAGCGCAGCGGGCCGGAACGCTTCCTGTCGTCGTTCTGGCTGTTCGTCGAGCTGGTGCGCGCGCTGGGGCCGAACCCGTCGGATGCCGGCGCGGTGGCCATCGGGCGGCTGAGCGCGCACATCATGGCGCTGCGCCGGCTGTCGCGCTCGGTTGCCGGGATGCTGCAGGCGGGCGAGAACCCGGCCCTGCAGGCGGCCCTGGTCAAGGACCTCGGTGCGCTGGTCGAGCAGGAAATCCCCGAGATCGCGCGCCAGCTGGTCGATGCCGAACCGGACGAGAGCTCGACCCGCGCCTTCTCGGCCGTGCTGGCGCATACGATGATGCATGCGCCGTCGTTCAGCCTGCGCGGCGGCACGCGGGAAATCCTGCGCGGGATCATCGCCCGCGGCCTGGGACTGCGCTGACCGTCCCGACGATATTCCAGACAGAGGAAACATGCCGATGACCGACAAGGTGCTGTACGAGCAGGACGGCCCGATCGTGACGATCACGCTGAACGACCCGAAGATGCGCAACCCGATCTCGGAAAAGGACATGGTCGAGGGCATCGTCGGCGCGCTGGAGCGGCTGAACGAGGACGGATCGGTCCGCGTCGCCATCCTGACCGGCGCGGGGAAGGCGTTTTCCTCGGGTGGAGACCTGACCAAGATGCGCGACGATTTCGGCCCGCGCGCCGAGAAGCCGCATCTGACGCCGCGGTACTACAAGTTCGGCATCCAGCGCATTCCGCTGGCGTTCGAGAAGCTGGACGTGCCGATCATCTGCGCGGTGAACGGCCCCGCGATCGGCGCCGGGCTGGACCTGACCTGCATGTGCGACATGCGCATCGCGGCCGAGAGCGCGAAATTCGCCGAAAGCTTCGTCAAGGTCGGCATCGTGCCGGGTGACGGCGGTGCCTGGCTGCTGCCGCGCGTGGTCGGCTTCTCGAAGGCGTGCGAGATGGCGTTCACCGGCGACATGCTGGACGCGGCCGAGGCGCTGGCCTGCGGCCTGGTGTCGAAGGTGGTGCCGGACGCGGAGCTGCTGGACGCCGCGAAGGCCCTGGCCCAGCGCATCGCCGTCAACCCGCCGCACGCGGTGCGCATGGCCAAGCGCCTGCTGATGGAAGGCCGGCACACCCGGCTGGACACGCTGCTGGAAATGTCCGCCGCGATGCAGGCCCTGACGCATGCGACGGGCGATCACCGGGAATCGGTGAACGCCTTCCTGGAGAAGCGCAAGCCGGTGTTCAAGGGGGACTGACCCGGGTCCCCCCGCGTCAGGTCATCCGCGGTCAGACCGGATCACGGTTGACCCGCTTGCCGATCGCCCCGCCGATCAGCCGCCCCAGCTGGAACGCCAGTGCCTGGTCGTCATCGCCCTGCAGCGTGCATTGCACGGTGCCGACCCAGGCCACCTGTTCCGATCCCACCGCCCGGACCTCGGCGCGCAGGAACAGCGTCTGGGTCTGGCCAGCCGAACGGCGCTGGCGCAGGAAGCCGCTCTCGGGCATGCCGGGCAGGGCGGCGGTCTGCCCGCCGCGCATCCAGGCCGCGTTGTTCGCGGTGGGTTCGGTCCACGCGCCCGAGGAACGGTCGCGCACCACCAGGTTCGACCCGTCATTCCGCCCGCTGATGCGATAGCTGACGGTCAGCGCCGCGTTCGGCGCCGCGGGCACGGGGCGGCCGGCATTGGCCATGCCCTCGCGGAACCGCTCGACCAGGGTCATGTTCGATGACGTGGAATCCCGCACATCCAGCGCCACGGCCAGTGGCGCGGGCAGGGGGCGGATCAGCGCGGCGGAATATTGCCCGGTGCAGCCGTCGACCGCCGCGGCCGGGCCGGCCTGCACGGCGACAGCGGCCA